>CASCGD010000014.1 GCA_949132985.1 uncultured Lachnospiraceae bacterium | reverse complement strand
GCAGATAGAAATTGATACAAGTAAAAACGTCGATATTTAACCGCCGCAGTAATATCATGCCGGCTGTCTTGCGCAAGGTTTTACTGCTCAAAATGCGGAAAAGATTAGTTGAAGGTAAAATTTATTAGCTATATATGAAAAAAGTTATTGACAACTAACAAATACGAGTATATACTAACTATCGAAGAAAAACATAAAAACAGTGGTACAGGAATACCTGCCCGTAAACCTGGGCCGTGCCCTGCGCCACAATCATATGAAGGAAAGGAGACAAATCATGCCCCTGACAATGGCAATACAAGGAGAGCCGAACACGATCAAGCGGGTCGGCGGAAAAAATGACACAAAGAAATTTTTGGAGAATCTGGGTTTTGTGGTTGGCAGTGCGGTGACTGTCGTGTCTGCGATCGGCGGTAATCTCATCGTGAATGTGAAGGATTCCCGCGTAGCGCTGGGGAAGGACATGGCGAACAAAATATTGGTCCAGGCTGACGTTGCGTCAGCAGAGCGGGATCATACATGAACCTTTCCAAATAAAATCAGAATGGAGGAGTTGTATGAGCACCTTAAAGGAAGCGAGGGTCGGATCAACCGTCAGGGTTGTGAAGTTGAACGGCGAGGGCCCGGTGAAGAGAAGAATTATGGACATGGGAATCACAAAGGGCGTTGAAGTCTACGTGCGCAAGGTAGCTCCGCTGGGTGATCCGGTGGAGGTGAGTGTGCGGGGCTATGAGCTGTCGCTGCGCAAGGCAGATGCAGAAATGATCGACGTACAGTAAAATGGAATCCGGCGGGCAGGAATGCCGGAGCAAAACAGTCCGGGAGCGGTCTTTTATTTTTGACGCGAAGTTAGCTTATGCTAACAAAAGAAAGTCTGGACAAATCAGATGCCCGAATGTATGCAGCGGAGTATTTGACCATCGCAAAAGCAGCCGGGTAATCCGCATAAATGCGGCTGACCGGTTCGCTGTCGGCGGGAATAAATGTTACATAGAAAGGAAAATGATTATGGCGGTAAAAATTGCACTTGCCGGAAATCCGAACTCCGGTAAGACAACATTATTTAATGCACTGACTGGTTCCAATCAGTTTGTGGGCAACTGGCCGGGTGTTACGGTAGAAAAAAAGGAGGGAAAGCTGAAAGGTCACAAGGATGTGGTCATTATGGATCTTCCGGGTATCTATTCCCTTTCCCCCTATACATTGGAGGAGGTTGTTGCGCGTAATTACCTTATCGGCGAGCGGCCGGACGCGATTTTGAATATTGTAGACGGGACGAACCTGGAGCGCAATCTATATTTGACGACACAGCTTTTGGAACTGGGCATTCCGATGGTAATCGCTGTCAATATGGCAGACATCATGGCGAAAAACGGCGATAAGTTCCAGCCGTCCGAGCTGTCAAAGCAGCTGGGCTGCGAGGTGCTGGAAATTTCCGCATTGAAGGGAACCGGCGTTCAGAAAGCCGCGGAAAAGGCGGTTGCTCTGGCGACAAAGCAAGCGTCGGCTCCCGCGCCCGTGGCTTTTGAAGCGGCGCTGGAGGAGGCGATTGACGCTGTCGGCGCAAAGCTCTCCGGGGTTGCTGCGTCGCAGAGACGCTTTTTTGCCATCAAGCTTCTGGAGCGCGACGACAAGATTGGCGATAATTTGAACAGCGTTCCCGCTGTTGACGCGGAAATCGAGAAGCTGGAAAGCGCCATGGACGATGATGCGGAGAGCATCATCACAAACGCGCGCTATGAATATATTTCATCCATCATCAGCAAATGCATTTCAAAGGCAAGTGCAAAGGAGGCGCTGACAGTTTCCGATAAGATTGACCGGATTGTGACGAACCGGATTCTGGCGCTGCCGATTTTTATAGCGATCATGTTTGTCGTTTACTATGTATCGGTGTCCACCGTTGGCGCGTTTGTGACGGACTGGACGAACGATGTGCTTTTTGGCGAGATTATTCCTCCGGCAGTGGAGTCTGCTCTGATATCCATCGGCTGTGCTGACTGGCTTATGGGATTGATTCTCGACGGTATTGTGGCAGGCGTGGGAGCTGTTCTTGGCTTCGTGCCCCAGATGCTGGTGCTGTTTATTTTCCTTGCGTTTTTGGAGTCCTGCGGCTACATGGCGCGTGTCGCGTTTATCATGGACCGCATTTTCCGCAAGTTCGGCCTGTCGGGTAAATCCTTTATCCCGATGCTGGTCGGCTCTGGCTGCGGTGTGCCGGGTATTATGGCATCCCGTACCATTGAGAGTGACCGTGACCGCAAGATGACCATTATGACGACGACGTTTGTTCCCTGCGGTGCAAAGCTGCCGATTATCGCGATGATTGCAGGTGCATTTTTCGATAACTCCGGTCTGATTTCATGGAGCGCATGGCTCATCGGTATCGCTGCAATCGTCTGCTCCGGCATTATTTTGAAGAAGACAAAAATGTTTGCGGGTGATCCGGCTCCCTTTGTTATGGAGCTTCCTGCTTACCATATGCCCACCGTGGGAAATGTTCTGCGGTCCATGTGGGAGCGGGGCTGGTCCTTTATCAAAAAAGCGGGTACGATTATTCTGTTATCTACGATTGTATTGTGGTTTTTGATGAGCTTTGGCTGGATCGACGGAAGCTTTGGCATGCTTGAGGCAGAGCAGCTGGATGCCAGCATTCTGGCAAAGATCGGAGGCGCTATCGGCTGGATTTTCGCTCCGCTGGGCTGGACGCAGGCAGGTCAGGGCTGGCGGATGGCGGTTGCCGCTGTGGGCGGCCTGATCGCAAAGGAGAACGTCGTTGCAACCTTCGGTATGCTCTTTGGTTTTGCCGAGGTGGCAGAGGACGGCGCGGAGATCTGGGGAGAGCTTACACAGGTCATGACTCCTGTGGCAGCCTACGGATTTATGGTATTTAATCTGCTGTGTGCTCCCTGCTTTGCGGCGATGGGCGCCATCAAGCGTGAGATGAACAATGCAAAATGGTTCTGGTTCGCGATTGGTTATCAGTGTATTCTTGCATATATTGTTGCGATGTGCATCTATCAGATCGGAACCGTGTTTACCACCGGGGCTTTCGGTATCGGAACCATTATCGCGATTTTGTTTGTGGTGGCGTTTATCTACCTGCTGGTGCGTCCTTATAAGGTGAGTGATCATCTGGAGACGAATGTGAAGGTTGCAAAAGCAAAATAGAGTGGTATAATATGAGCACTTAGCGAATGCGGGCCGAAGGTGAAGCATGAGGTTCGTGCGAGTAATATCAGGTCGCTTGGCGCGTGCAAGCGGAAGGCGAGGCAAGAAGTTAGAAAAAGCGGTATCATGACAGAAAACAGGGAGGGACTCACAGATGGGAACATTTATCGTACTGGTTGGACTGGGCGCAGTGGTGGCCCTCATTATCCGAAGCATGATCAGGGATAGAAAAAACGGCAAATCCCCTGTTTGCGGCGGCGATTGCAGCCGGTGCAAAGGATGCCATTAACAATTCCTTTATCATACAAACATACAAGCGTAAGCCATACGCGAAAAAACCGGAGATTTTCTCCGGTTTTTTTCGTGCATCGGAAATGCCTGGTGTGAAAGCGCTGAAAAGAAATGCTGTTTATTAAAATTTAATTTGTGTTATGTGGGCATATATTATATACTGGATAAGGCGAAGGGACAGGTGATTTTTAAATGAAGCTTTCGAGGGAGGAACAGAGGGTGTTGGACGGACTTCTGCGGGAGTGGCGCAGGCACCCGAAGGTTCAGGAGATGAAGCAGTATATTCAGCATGGCTCGATTTCCACCTATGACCATGTGGAACGGGTGACACAGATGTGCTTTGCGTTAAACCGCCGGTGGAAAATGGGCGCGGATGAAGGGACGCTTGTGCGGGGTGCATTTCTGCATGATTTTTATTTGTATGACTGGCACGAAAATGATAAATCGCACCGTTTGCACGGATATCATCATCCGGATAAGTCCTGTGCGAATGCGGAAAAGTATTTTCATATCGGCGCGAGGGAGCGGTCGATGATTTTAACGCATATGTGGCCGCTGACGATCACGAGGCTTCCGAGGACAAGAGAAGCGTGGATTTTATGTTTGGTTGATAAGTATGTCTCTACCGCAGAGACCGTGGCAATGAGGAAAAGGGAGAAGCGGTATGTGGATTAGCAAATATTTTGTATATTTTGTGATATACAGCGGTATGGGCTGGCTCTACGAGTCTGTTTTCTGCACGATCAAAAACGGATACTGGGAGAACCGGGGGTTTCTCTACGGCCCGGTGTGCCCGATTTACGGCGTGGGGGCGGCGCTTATTACATTCATCGATGATGCGATACTGGTTAAAGGGGAGCAGGAATTTCTCTGGTGGCAGATTTTTGCCGTGGCATTTTTTGGCAGCATCGTGCTGGAATATATCACCTCCTATGTGCTGGAAAAGCTGTTTCACGCTTATTGGTGGGACTACAGCAGCATACCGTTCAATATTCACGGGCGGGTGTGTCTGCCTGCGTCGATGGGCTTTGGCGTGGCCGGGCTGGTGGTCATTTACGGTGTGGCGCCGCTGGTGCGGCGGATGACAGGATGGCTTTCCCCGCTGTGGATGGAGGCTGTCTCGCTTCTGTTCATGGCGGTCGTGGCGGTGGATGCGACGCTCACCGTGTCGGCGCTGACGCATTTTGAGCGGAATGTTGTGGCGATGGAGCATGCACTGAATCAGCACATGGAGCAGTTTGTCAATTCGATTCAGGAAAAGACGCAGGCCGCGGGTGCGGTGCTCTTTTCCGACGAGCGGGCGCGCTTTTCGAGTGAAAATATGAGCCGGGCGGTCCAGGATATGGGCAAAGCGTATCGTCTGGCGCTAAAACGCGTCGAGGGCTTTCGGAGTACTGATAAGGAGAAGGAAAAACGGGCATACTCCAGAGAGATGGTGCTGGAATTTATTAAGAGATACATCGGCACCGGCAGGAGATCCGGATGAGCGAGAACCCTTATCTGAAAATTTTTTGGCAGTCTTTGAAAATAGCGGTGGGCAGCAGTCTTGCTATTTTTGTGGCAGAGCTTTTGGAGCTGCAAAATGCCACCGCCGCAGGTATTATCACGCTGATTACGATTGTGACAACCAGGTGGGAGACTGTACAGCTGTCCTATCGGCGGGTGATCACTTTTTTTCTGTCCGCCGTGCTCGCCTGCACGATCTTTCAGGCCGTGCCCTGGGCGTGGGTGGATTACGGTATTTATATTTTTCTGATGGCGACTGCCTGCCAGCTCTTGAAATGGGAGACGACAGTCTCACTCAATGCGGTCATCGGGACGCATTTTCTTGTAAGTCAGGACTATTCCATTTTTTTTATTATCAATGAATTTTGCCTTGTGCTGATAGGGATTTTGTTTGCGATTATGCTGAACTTTTTTCCGCAGAAGGGTACCGACGCTTCGGGTGGCGGCGATCATTGAAATTAGCTTTTTTGATTCGAAAGCTGATCAGAAAAAGTGATGGTCTGCGCAAAAATTACAGAGGGCGGAGAGGCTTTCGGCGCTTGAAAAATGGAAGAACAGAGTTATAATAGGATTTAACAGTTGATTTTTTACAGAGAACAATTTTGGCGGAGGAATACGGGAGATGAAAAATGGGGCGGTTTCTGTGCTCAATGCAGTGAAAAATTTTGTGTGGGTGATTTTAGGGCTTTTCATTCTTGTGGCGACACCTACAGGCTGGCTGTATGATCTGTGGGCCGGTGAGGGGACGGGGCAGGGCCAGCGTCCCACAAAGGAGGTCCGTCAAATTGACGGACAGGAGGATGTGGAAGACTTTTTCCTCTCGCAGGCTCCGGCTACCATAACCGGAGGGGAGTTGGTAGCCTGTCCGCTGGCACGACTGCGGGATGTAAAGCAGGAGGGGATGCACTACTATCGCAGAAGGGGCGGCGGGAGGAGGGCTACCTACGTATCGGAATACCGATCTGCCGATTACCCGCTTCCGGTCAGGGAACGGCTGTTCCAGGACATTGTGGGAGGCTGCTTTTATAATCGCTACTATTTGAAAGAGCTGACGGACGGTTCCTGGCTGTGTGTCTATTTTGATGACTATCTGGCGCTGACCGGCGCGGAAAATTATCCGGTCGGATATGTCCGCTACACTACCACGGAGGAGCGCAGGATGCTGGATGTGATGGCGGAGGATTACGATCTGGATTCCGTCTATGTGCTTGACATGTATCGTCACGGGAAGGCCGGCTGGATGGCAGATGTCATTGTGCGGCTTGTGATCATGGTGGTGGTTGTTTTTGTTGTAGTATCGGTGGGCGACATGTGGAAAAAGCGGAGAGGCAAACCGGAGGATGTATGAGAGAAAGGGTATGAAAAGTAATGAATGACAGTCCGATTCAGCGTGAGGTGTGGATGGACGTGTTGCTTTTTCAAGTTAAAAGGCATATGATACATACATGAGCTGTTCTTATGAAGGGCCTGACGTGAAGGCGACAAACCGAACAGATAAATATCGAAATTTCGGTATTTGAACAAGTGTATGTCTTTTGGCGACCTGCCCGGGAGTGAAGCGAACGGGCGTTGTCGAAAGCCCCAGAGAGGATATAGTAATGAGAGAAAAAGAAAATCAGGCGCTGTTAAACCAGGCAATCATGGATATTCAGAAAAATTACGAGAGATACGAGCTTTTGAGGGCCGTAGAGGACCGCAGACTGCCAAATCGAAATCAGGTCAAGGAGATCATCAAGGAGCTGCGCTGTGTCATGTTTGCCGGATATATGGAGCAGGAGACCTGCCTCCAGAGTAATCTGGATGATTACGTGGCATATAAGTGCAGCAGCGCGATCCACAAGCTTCGTGAGCTGATTGCAATCGCACTGGACTGCGCGGATCAGGCGGGGCGTTCCCGTGAGGAGCTTATGCAGACGGCGGAAAGTATCAGCTGTCGTTTCGCAACGCGTATCCCGATTCTGCAGGAGCTTTTGCTGAAAGATGTGCAGGCAGGTTTCGACGGAGACCCCGCAGCAAAGAGCAGGGAGGAGGTCATTTTTTCTTATCCTGGTTTTTTTGCGATTTTTGTCTACCGCATTGCGCATGAGCTGTATGTGAGCAAGGTGCCGTTTGTGCCGCGTATCATGACCGAGTATGCGCATTCCGGCACGGGAATTGATATTAACCCGGGTGCAACCATCGGTGAATATTTCTTTATCGACCACGGGACCGGCGTGGTGATCGGTGAGACGACGGAGATCGGAAACAATGTGAAGCTCTATCAGGGCGTGACGCTGGGAGCACTTTCCACCCGAAAGGGGCAGCTTCTGGCCAACGTTAAGAGGCATCCGACAATCGGCAACAACGTCACCGTTTACTCCAACGCGAGTATACTCGGGGGCGAGACGGTAGTGGGCGACAATTCCACCATCGGCGGCGGTGCTTTCATCACCTCATCGGTGCCTGAAAACAGCCGCGTAAATGTAGGTCCGACAGATCCGAGCGGTGTTAACTGCCTGATTGACTAAAGGCTATGACGCTGCCTGTCCCGGTGTACGGTTTTCATCCTGATGCCGGCCGGAGCGTGCTTTACTCAGCCGGCTTTTTGACGGTGACCTTGCAGGTGCGGCTGACGCCGTCCACCTTTACCGTGATCGTCGCAGTTCCCTTTTTCTTTGCGGTAATCTGCCCGTTTTCATCCACGGCCGCCACTGCGGAAGAGGATGAACGGAAGGTGAGCGCCCGGTTCGACGAGCAGCTTGCTACCAGCTGGAAGTGCTCCATCGGATAGAGGGTGATACTGGAACGATTCAGAGAAAGGGAGGGCTTTTTGACCGTGATTTTGCATTTGGCGCTCACGCCGTCAGCGGTGGCACGAACAGTTGTGCTACCGCATTTTTTTGCGGTGACAAGCCCGTCCTCATCTATGCTTGCGATGGCGGAGGATGAGGACTTCCATTTGACCTCGTGACCGGTGGAAACATCAGCGGAAAGCTGGAGCGTGGCGCCGTTTTCTAATATGGCGCTGCTCTGGCTCAGCGTTATGGTGGATGCCTCGACAGTGACCTTGCAGGACGCTTCCGCGTTTTTAATCTTTGCGGTGATCGTGCAGGTGCCGGACTTTTTTCCGGTGACGAGCCCGTAGGTATTCACGCTGGCAATCGAGGATTTACTGCTCCGAAAGGTCGGGAATTTGCCGTTTGAGGTGACGGCGGCCAGAACAAACTGCCCGTCGATGGGAATGGTCTTCTGGTAACAGGTCAGCAGGACGAAAGGAAACGGATTGCTGCCTGCAGCGTGCGCCGTACCCGTCTGTGACAGCAGCAGCGCAGATGATAAGAAAAATATCAGCATGATACGCCGCATCAATGGATGGGAATGACTGTTCATAAATGTTCCTCCTTTTTATGAATTTTAAGAAATATGAAGATTTTACTTGCATATGATGGGTAGAAGTGGTCGTGTGTCAGAAAGGAAAGAACCTGTCGAACCCTGTATTCAGCATAGCATTGATGTGTGAAAAAGTAAATTAGGGAAACCGCTGAAATGAAATCTTTGCTCATGTGCAGAATGCATAAAATCCGTTGGACTTTTTGCACATTTTGATGTATGCTATTGTATTAGATGACAGGGAAGAGGACATATGAGGAAAATCGAATTTAAGATGGAACGCACCGGACTGGTGCAGGAGGGAGATGTGCTTCCGGTTACAGAGGGGAAGCTGCCCAATTCTTATTATTACACGCTTGGGAATGCCTATGCGATGTCCGCGAATTTTACCTATCAGGAGCGGATTGTAAGCAAAGAGGGGATTGTCAGGGAGATCAAAAATACGCCGAAGGGATTCTTTGTCACGGTGGAGTTTGACGAGTAAATGCAGGATAAAGGGGAGAGCTTGGAGAGATGGGTGCACTCTACACGATCTACATAGAGACAGGGGACAAATTGCAGATGCTTGATATTACCGGGGAGGTTCAGCGGCTGGCGGCGGACAGCCAGACGGTTTCGGGTATTTGCACGTTGTTTGTGCCTCACACAACTGCGGGGCTTTTGATTTCGGAAAACCGCGATCCATATCTGGCCGGTGATTTTTTCCGGGCATTCGGGCAGCTGGCAGGGGATGCGGGGAATTATCGGAGTCTGGAGAACAACTTTCCGGCGTATCTTCTGGCCGGTCTGGTGGGCACATCCACGACGATTCCGGTTGAGAACGGGCGTCTTGCGCTGGGCGCATGGCAGAGTATCTATCTGATGGAGTTTGACGGCGGCAGAAAGCGCAAGGTGCGGGTAAAATTTATGGAAGACAGGTAATTTTTTATAGTTCTTAAGGCTTATTATGGTGAATCAGGGTAAACAGGAGACGGATCGGGTTTTAGCGGAGAGCTTTCAGGCACTGGTGATGACAAAGCCGGTGGAAAAGATCACGATTAAGGAGATCACGGATGGAGCCGGTGTGATCCGTCCAACATTTTATAATCATTTTCAGGACAAATATGAGCTGATCGAGTGGATTATCCGGAAGGATATTTTGGGGCCGGCGTATCCGCTGATCAAAAACGGACTGACAAATCAGGCAGTGCTGCTCGTCTTTACGAGCCTTGTGCGGGAAAGGGAGTTTTACAGCCGGCTGGGCCGTATGGGAGGGCCGGTTTCTTTTGCTGATCTGGTGGTAAAGTGTATCAAGGAGGTGCTGCTTGAAATTTTTGCAGAACATCCCCGCAGCAAAAACGGTAAATTCCCGTGGATGAGCATCGATATGCTGGCAGAGCATTATGCGCGCTCCATGTGTTATGCGGTAGAAGTCTGGATCTGCCAGGGCATGACAGTCCCCCCGCAGGAGATGGCGGACATGTACGAGTATTTGCTGAGTCACTCCATGGAGCAGGCGATCAGAGAATTTTAATTCCTGCGAGCATTGAGCCAGGCAGCCGCGCTTGCGCGGATATTTGGCGAATGCCGCGGGGTATTTGACTGAGACGAAATTTCCGCGGTTCGGCCGATTCAAAAAATAATATACAAACCCGAAAAAATGTATAACATTTCTAACAGCTGTCAAAAAGTGTATATTCCTCTTTGACAGCAAAGGAGGATTGAATATGGAAGTATTCAATCCTTTTTTTTATACTTTTTTCAGATGAAACATCCCGACAGGTGCCGGGAGGCTGACAGAAAGGGTGAAAAATATGAAGAAATTTGGAAAGGGAGTCGTCAGGTGCCGCGTATTGATTCTGATCTTGTCAGTGGCGCTTTTAGTCCCTGCAGCAATCGGATTTTTTAACACGAGAGTCAACTACGATATCCTCTCTTATTTACCGGAGGAGATTGAGACGATGAAGGGTCAGGAGATCCTGAAGGATGACTTCGGCATCGGAGCATTTTCGCTGTGCGTCGTGCAGAACATGGAGCATAAGGATGTGAGCAGGTTGGAGCAAAAGATGTCGGAGATCCCCCATGTAAAGAAGGTTGTCTGGTATGATACGATCGCAGATCTTTCGCTTCCGATGGCAGTACTGCCGGATGATATTTACAACATTTTTAACAATGATGAGGCGGACGCAACGCTTCTGGCGGTTCTCTACGACACGGGCATGTCGGAGGATGAGACGATGGATGCGATCACAGAGCTTCGGAAGCTGGCAGAAGGGCAGTGCTTTATCAGCGGCATGTCGGCAGTGATCACGGATATCAAGGAGCTGTCTGACCGGGAGGTTCCGGTCTACGTTGTCATCGCTGTTGCACTGGCAATCATTGTTTTGTCACTGACAATGGATTCCGCAATCGTGCCGCTGTTCTTTTTGATCAGCATTGGAATGGCGATTATCTATAATCTGGGAACAAACATGATCAGGGGGGAAATCTCCTACGTCACCCAGGCGCTGGCGGCAGTGCTGCAGCTGGGTGTTACCATGGACTATTCCATTTTCCTGTGGCACAGCTATGAGGAGGAATGCACACACACGGATGATCACAGAGATGCGATGGCAAATGCGATTGCCAGCACGATCACTTCCGTCGTCGGAAGCTCTGTCACGACGGTTGCCGGCTTTGTGGCACTCTGTTTTATGAGCTTTACGCTGGGGCTTGATCTGGGAATTGTCATGGCAAAGGGTGTTGTGTTCGGCGTTGTCGGATGCGTCACGATTTTGCCGTCGATGATACTGGTATTTGACCGGGCGGTGCACAAGACGAAGCATCGGCCGATTATACCGGATCTCGGTGTCATTGCAGGCTGGATTGTCAGGCATTACAAATGGTTTGCGGCGGTATTTCTCATTGTGCTCATTCCTGCGGTCTACGGCTACACACATACCGATGTATACTACGATCTGGCGGGTACACTGCCGAAGGACTTGCCGAGTATCGTCGCGAATAAAAAGCTGGAGGAAAGCTTTGACATGAACGCGACGCATCTGTATCTGGTCGACAGCGGGCTGTCCGCAAAGGATGTGTCGTCCATGATCGACGCAGTGGACGCGGTGGACGGTGTCAAGGCGACGCTGGGACTGGAATCGGTCATCGGTGCGGGCTTCCCGAAGGAAATGCTTCCCGCCGACCTGCTGGAGGTCGTTCAAAACGACGAGTATGAGCTTTTGATGGTAAGCTCCGAGTATGCGGTTGCTTCCGATGAGGTCAATGCACAGTGTGAAAAGCTGGATGCGATTTTAGACCAGTATGATCTGAAGGGAATGCTCATCGGCGAGGCACCCTGCACGAGGGATCTGATCAACATTACAAACGAAGATTTCAAGCGTGTGAGCGCAGTATCCATTCTGGCGATTTTTGTGATCATTCTGCTGGTGTTCAAATCCATCAGCCTGCCCATGATTCTGGTGGCAGTGATCGAGTTTGCAATATTCATTAACATGGGCATCCCGGCGTACACCGGCACGGTGCTTCCGTTCATCGCCTCCATCGTGATCGGAACGATACAGCTCGGGGCGACGGTGGACTATGCGATACTCATGACAAACAAATATAAAAATGCCCGTTATGAGGGCTATGAGAAGAAGGAGGCGGTTACGATGGCGCTGCAAAGCTCGGTCCAGTCGGTTATTGTAAGTGCGCTGAGCTTTTTCTCGGCGACATTCGGTGTCGGCCTTTACTCCAATATTGACATGATCAGCTCGCTTTGCATTCTGATGTCAAGGGGTGCAATCATCAGCATGTTTGTAGTTATCTTTATACTGCCGTCCATGTTTATGATCTTTGACAAGGCGATCGTTAAGTCGAGCATCGGGTTTGTGAACAAACGGGCAGGTGCGTCAGACCACGGACAGCGTAATATCCCGCGTCAGGCATAACAAGGGAAATGATGAGAAAAGTACAATAGTTATATCATTATTATAGAAATAGGAGGTCATCTTATGAAGCTCAGGGAGTTACAGAAAAAATTTCAGAATAAATACGCAGTAAAAATGATCGCGGGCATTCTCGTGTTCGCCATGATGGGAACAAGCTTTGCCGCAGGCTATATGCAGGGCAGCACGAATCAGGCGCTGGAGGCGCAGGCGGCTGAGAAGGAAGAGGTCGAGGAAAAGATCAATGAGCTGATCAACCAGAAAAGAGGCGCTGATGATACGACAAAGGACGAGACGGTCTATATCATCTCGGATGCAAAGGGTAACGCGGGAAAGGTTATCGTCGAGGAGTGGCTGAAAAATAAGGACGGCGCGGATATGCTGGAGGATGTATCCGACCTGGAGCATATCACAAATGTTAAGGGCGATGAGACATTTACACAGGATGGTGACCGGCTGGTATGGCAGGCAAAAGGTCGCGACATTTATTATGAAGGTACCACCTCAAAGCAGGTGCCCGTCACCCAGAGGGTGACCTACTATCTGGACGGAAACGAGGTGGAACCGCAGGATCTGGCAGGAAAAAGCGGAAAGGTGACGCTGCGCTTTGACTACGAGAATCATGCGAAAACGACCGTTCATCAGGACAGCGGAGATGTTGAGGTGTATGTGCCGTTTACCGTAATGACCGGAATGATATTAAATGATGATTTTACAAATATTGAGATATCGAACGGCAGGGTGATCTCTGACGGCAAAAACAATATCGTTGTCGGTATGGCGATGCCGGGCCTTAGCGAGAGCCTGCAAAAAAAGGACGGGGAGTTTGACAGCAGCATCGAGTTTCCGGATTATGTGGAGGTGAGTGCGGATGTGGAGAATTTTTCTCTGGAGATGACTGCAAGCATTGCAATGAGCGGTCTGCTCTCCGACATGAGTCTTAGCGATATGGACCTTTCAGAGCTTGAAAATTCCATTGATGAGTTGGAGGACGGCAGCGGGCAGCTGGAGGATGGCAGTAAACAGATCCGGGACGGCCTGGATACGTTAAAGGACAGCATGGGGGATTTCAAGAGCGGTGCATCCGATCTGAGGAACGGCATCAACGATTATACGGACGGGGCAAAAAAATTAAATGAAGGATTAAAAACATTAAGTACCAGCGTCGGAACAATGGCTAAGGGAGCGGATACCCTTGACACCAGCGCAAAGACAATCGCGGAGGGCGTGAAAATGCTTGACAAGGCGCTTAACAGCCAGATGAGCGAAAAGGAGCAGGCGGCGGCGAAGAGGCTGGTGCGCGCGCAGTTTGCGGAGGGCAGCGAGGCCTACAATTTAATCAGCACGTCTGCATCGGAGAATTTTAAGAGCACGATCACCAGCGAGGCGACGGTTGGTCAGATCCAGACAGGCATCGCCGGTATGGGTTTAACGAGTGACGGCGTGATTGAGGCGCTGGCAATATACTATGCGCAGCACGGTTTTACGGATCCGGTCAGCGGACAGACCTTCAGTGCTGCCCAGTGTCAGGCGACGGTTCCGGGGACTGATGTAACCTATGCGGCGACTTTCGCGGGCACAGTCTTAAAGGGCGGTCTGGCACAGGGCATTGCAGGCGGTATCGCCAGAAGCGGCGCGGACGCGGTAGGTGCGTCGGTGGTGGCAGCTTGTCAGAGCGCGGCCGAAACGGCGGCTATTCAGGGAGCCGAGAATGCAAAGAAGCAGATCGCGGCCGAGATCGAGGCGGTGGATAAGGAAAGCGGCTACAGTCTTGTGACAGGCTCGAAAGCGCTCAGCGAGGGCGTTTCCACGTTGGCAGCCGGCGTCCCGGATCTGGTCTTTGGCGTGGGTCAGCTTGCAAAGGGTTCGGATACGCTGGTGGCCAACAATGAAAAGCTCAGAAGCGGCGCAGGTGATCTCTCTGACGGTGCGGTGAAGATCGCAGACGGCGTAAGCACGCTGGATGACGGCGCAGCAGAGCTGCACGACGGTGTGGTGAAGTTCAACGACGAGGGAATTTCAAAGCTTGTGGATGCCTTTAACGGCGACGCGAAGGAGCTTTTAGAGCGCATCGACGCGGTTGTTCAGGCGGGAGAGGACTACACGACTTTTACAGGGCTCGCGAAAGGGCAAACCGGCAGCGTGAAGTTTATCATTAAAACAGACGCAGTCAAGATTTCTGAATAAGAGAAAGCCGGCGGCGCCGGGTTATGGGCCATTTCCGTTCAGCAGCCGTTCAATGAGCCGTGACGCTTCGCTGCGTGAGAGGTGGTTGAGGTCAGGCTGGCCGGGTAAAAGTTCCGGGTGCAGGGGCAGCAGCCTTGCAAGCTGTTCTCTTTGGGGAATGGTGGCGGGCTGCTGCCGTTTCATCTTTACGGCGATGGGATTTGGCAGGAACGCATCGGGTTCGGTATCACCGTGAGAGGCCCTCAGGCGCTCGTAAACGAGTGCGGCGGCGTATGCATCCGCGGCAGCGCGATGTACGGCACCGGTGTCAATGGAAAAATAGCCGCGCAGTGAAACGAGATTCTTTTTTTGCTCCTGCGGTAGAAATTTTCGGGCCAGCTTTAGCGTGTCGATTCCTGCGTATGAAAAGGGAAGCCGTGCATTTGCCGCGGCCTGTGCGAGAAAACTGTAGTCAAAGCTCAAATTGTGCCCCAGCAGAGGCAGATTTCCGATAAAATCCAGAAAGCGGGGAAAAACCGCAGAAAGCTCCTCCCCGGCGTCTGCCATTTGCTGTGTAATTCCGGTAAGCCTGGTGATTTCCTCCGGCACGGCGCAGTGGGGATTGACAAGTGCCGAAAACTGTGCACATACATTTCCTGCGCGCATGTGCACGGCACTGATTTCTAAAATATGGTCTTTTTTTACTCGTAGCCCGGTCATTTCCAGGTCAATTGCAGCGTATTCTGTCATATCACCTATTATACTAATATATTACTCCGGCGGTTACATATCGAAGTTTTTACTTGCCTAAATTTCCATCTGCTACGTTGTCATCCGTTGACGCAGCCCCGCTACAGCTCCTTCTTTTGCCTTGCAGATGAAAAATTATTCTGCGTAAAATTTGTCAACATGAAACCGCCGGAGTAATCATTCACACGAAATACCTTGATGTTTGGCACAGAATATTTTCTGTTTCTTCAATATACGCCTGATAAGTCAGCGGGTCGCGCCGGTCATAGCAGAAGCGGTAAAACAGAGGACGCTCGCTTCTTTCAGGGAATGTCGCAAGCGCCTGCGCATCCGTAAGGGGAAAGCGGTAGTGGAAAATTTCTATGTGCTGCGGGCGGTCCTTCTGCCCGGCAGGAAAGGTGCGCAGCACATTCCGGTACGGGGTCAGGTCGGCGGCCCATGAGGGGCGTTTTTTGCAGTTTTCCCGGGCGTAGAGGTCGTAGATGAGGGCCTCGCGCAGCAGGTCAGGCATTTCACAGGTCTGCGCCGGGCAGTCTGCAAAGTCTGAGGCAGATGCCGATCTTGCGCCAGGCGGTGCTGATGAGTCGGGCGCATCCGCCTGCGCTAGAGCTGCGGCACGAGTGGACCCCAAACGTTTTCCGCTGTTGCAGGAACCTCGGGCATCCTCTTTCGCATAGACATCAGGCGCAAGCTCCTCCTCAAAAAAGGCGAGCAGAATCTCACAGCGTGCCAGCCGCGAGTGGCTGCGCCCGAACAGCCCGTTTCTCTCGTAATAATCGCCCAGCTGCTGGAAAAATGCAAATGGGCTGGGAAAAAGAAGGGTCAAAAGACGGATGGTAAGGGCGTATTGAGCGCTGTTGTAGTAGACCTCCACCATCTCCTCCACTCGTTTGATGCGCAAGAGCTCGCCGTAGTCAAGCCATTTGGTGGCGAGCACTTCGTAGGGTGCATGGTCGTGGTAAAGGATGCCGTATTCCGGGGCGTGTTCGTGCATATAGGAGCCTCTCAGCACCTTCAAAAAGCCAAGCTGCAGTTGATTCGGGACGAGGGAAAATATGTCGTCGAAGGATTTTGCGAACGTGTCGTAACCTTCGAAGGGAAGCCCGGCGATCAGGTCAAGGTGCAGGTGGATATTGTTCCATGAACGGATGCGCCGGACAACCTCCATGAGACGGGGCAGGTTCATCTGCCGCCGAATGGCCGCGATGGTGTCAGGGTTGGTGGACTGCACACCGATTTCAAGCTGCACCAGGCCGGGGCGGAAATCTTCAAGCAGCAGCAGTTCATCCTCGCGGAACAAATCAGCGCTGACTTCAAAGTGAAAATTGGTGGTTCCCCGGTCAATTTCTTTGATGTGACGGAGAATCGCCAGTGCGTGTTCATGGTTGCAGTTGAAGGTGCGGTCGACAAACTTTACCTGCCCAATCTTTTGTTCCACAAAAAAGGACAGCTCCTTTTTCACAAGGCGAAGGTCTCGGAACCGCAGAGATTTCTCCAGTGAGGAGAGGCAGTAGGAACAGCGGAAAGGGCAGCCGCGGCTCGACTCGTAGTAGACGATGCGGTGTTCAAGCCCGGAAATATCATATGTGTTTGCACCCGTATGGCTGGGGTGCGATCCGGTGTCGGCCGACGATGAAATACCGGCGTAGGCAAAAGGAATCTGCGAGAGAGAAAGCGGTGTTGGCATCCCGGTCTTTAAAATGTTCTCACCCTGACGGAATACAAGTCCGGGAATATCCGAAAAAAAATCCGGCGAGCCAAAAATATAGCGGCGTGCAACGGCGTGGAAGCTGACCTCCCCCTCGCCCCGCAGGATGCCGGTGACTGCCGGGTGAGCGGCAAGAAAGGCTTCCGACTCAAAGGATACCTCCGGGCCGCCAAGCCAGATGGGAAGGTCCGGCAAAAGCTTGTGAAGCTCTGCCGTAACGGTTTCCACATATGCGATGTTCCATATATAGCAGGAGAAAAACAGCACGTCTGGAGCGGCGGTGTAGATATCCTGAAGGATAAAGTCCGTCGTTTGATTGATGGTATATTCGTTCAGCAAAAGGTGCTCTGAACAGTCCGGCGCGATGGCAAGAAACGTGTGGAGCGCCAGATTTGAGTGGATGTATTTTGCATTGATTGCGGTGAGAAGCAGCTTCATGTCGTTACGTCCTGTCCTTTTGTTCTTTTCGCGCGTCCAGCTTTCGCAGGATGGAGTTTTTCCGGATGGATGTAAGGTTTTCGGCCAGGGAGCGCAGCGACTCTATTTGCCCGGGATGTCCTTCCTCCTCATAGATGGCGGCCAGCAGTTCATAGTTTTTTCCCACGTCTGTTCCCAGGGAGAGCGCGTATTCAAGCACCTGTTTTGCCTCTGTCCGGTGGGAAAGTTCATAAAGTTTTTCGCCATAGTTTGCCAAAAGTGCAAGGAGCGTGCTATAATTGGTATCGCACTCGGTAAGTGCGGGCAGATTGGCGGCGCCGTATTGCAGCTTCAGGTCGGTGTTGGAGATGCCGTTTAAGTTGCAGATGGGCTGTGAGGACAGATCCCGAAGCGCATCCTCGTAGCAGGTGAGGGATTCGTCATCGTATCTGCCTAAGGGGAGTGCATCCAGCGGCAGCTTGATGTAGGCGAGAGCAGAGATATCCTGTTTGCGCGTCCAGTTTGCTTCCTGCTCTTTGTTCCAGAAATCGTCCCACATCTCTTCCTCCGCGTTTTTGGAGTTTCGAATACGGATGGTGATGTAGAGAGTTACGATGATAAATATGGATAAAAATGGTAACAGCATAGGCAAATCCTTTCTAATTTTTTCAATGAGGTGATATGTATGAAAAACACAAAAAAACAAAAAAATAATAAACGTCAGATAATTGCAGGAGTAGTTGCGGTTCTTCTTGTCATTTCGATGGTGCTTCCTATGATTTTAAGCGCACTGATGTAAAACTTCTCCTGCTGTGAAACTGTAAGTAATATACTAAAATTCATGATTTCTGTCAATTATTCTGGCTGTTTTTGCATCTTGAAAAATAGATGAAAGCTGGTTATAATGACTATGATTCGGAAGGCTTAGAAGTTTTTATAGTAAGAAGAGGTAATTTATGAGCGAAAAAGCAAAGAGATCAAAACGGGTGTGGAAAATCACCGGAGCACTGGCGGCTGCGGCTGTCTGTGCCGCGGGCGTCTATGTCGGCACAACCGTGTACGCGGAGGACAGCGGTGCGGACCGACTGATCGCAGATAATATCTATATCGGCGATATCGCGGTTGGCGGCATGACGGAGGTAGAGGCAAACGAGGCGGTGGATGCCTACGTTGATTCGCTGGGAGACACGCAGTTTACGCTGACCGTGGACGATAAGAGCGTCGTTGCCACAGCCAGAGATTTTGGTGTGACATGGTCGAACCGCGTGTTGGTAAAGGATGCACTGGACGTGGGAAAGACCGGTAATCTGATCGAGCGCTACAAGTCGAGAAAGGATCTGGAGCATGAAAATCTGGTGTTCGACCTTACCTACACCGCCGATGAGGATAAGATAAAAAGCTTTTTGGAAAGCAATACCGAGGATATGAATCAGAAGGCCGTCAATTATGGGCTGACCCGTGAAAACGGCGCCTTTTCGATTACGGACGGGCAAAACGGAATCGCGGTCGACGTGGAGCAGTCTGCGAAGGATATCGTATCATATATAGAGGAGACATGGGAGCAGCAGGATACATCCCTGGAGCTTGCCGCAAAGGTGGTGGAACCGGAGGGAACAAAAGAGCAGCTTGAGCGCGTAACCGATGTGCTTGGTACCTTCACGACAGATTTCGGCTCTTCCTCTGTCGGACGTGCACAGAACGTGCGCAACGGCGCGGACAAGATCAACGGTTCTCTGCTTTATCCCGGAGAACAGTTCTCGGTTTACGAGGCGGTTAATCCGTTTACCGCAGAAAACGGCTATGAGCTGGCAGGTTCCTATGAGAATGGAACAACCGTGCAGACTTATGGCGGCGGCATCTGCCAGGTTTCAACGACGCTTTATAACGCGGTTATCCGCGCAGAGCTGGCTATTAATGAGCGCTTCTGTCATTCCATGATCGTCAGCTATGTGAAGCCCTCTATGGATGCGGCGATTGCGGGTACGTACAAGGATTTGAAGTTCACGAACAACTATGATTTCCCGGTCTACATCGAGGGGTATACGAGCGGTATGCAGATTACCTTTACCGTTTACGGCGAGGAGACGAGATCGGCGAACCGGGAGGTTGTTTTTGAGAGCGAGACGACGAGCACGACCCAGCCGGAGACAAAGTATGTGGCCAGCAGCGCACATCCCATCGGCTACATTCACACGGAGCAGAGCTCGCACACCGGTTATACGGCAAAGCTCTGGAAGGTCATAAAGGAAAACGGCAAGGAGGTCAGCAGAGAGCAGTATAACAGCAGTACCTACAATGCTTCGCCGAGGATTGTCACCGTCGGCATCGGATCCGACAGTTCGGAGGCTGTGGCAGCGATGAAGGCTGCCATCGCGACAAAGAGTGAATCGGCGATTGCGGCGGCTGCAAAGGCAAATTCCGCTTCCGCCCTCAAGGATAAGGAAAAGGACAAAGAGGACGAGGAGAAGGACAAAGACAAGGATAAAGACAAGGATAAGGATAAGGATAACGATAAAGATAAGGACAAAGACAAGGATAAGGACAAGGACAAGGATGATACAAAACCCCCGAAAAAGGAAGACCCGGTAGAGATACCGGATGAGGGGGAAGAGGACGAATAAAAGGATACGAAACTCATGAAAGTAGGCAAAGTACCGGAGGCAATATTAAAGAGATCAGTGTTAAAACAAATACGAACCGACCGACCGGAGGTGCTGCTTGGCGCCGCTGTCGGTGAGGACTGTGCGGCGCTTGCGCTGCGGGAGGACGAGGTGTTTGTTTTATCGACGGATCCCATCACCGGCACGGCAAGGGACATCGGGAATCTGGCGATACAGATTACCCTGAATGACCTTGCCAGTGCAGGGGCAGAGCCGATCGGTGTGATGCTTACTTTTCTTTTACCCGAACGGCTCTCCGAGGCGAAGCTGCGCGGGATGATGGAGCAGGCGGAAAGGGCCGCACACGCGGCAAATGTGCAGATTATGGGCGGACATACAGAGGTGACGCGTGTGGTGAATCAGCCGGTGATCTCTGTGGTCGGCGTCGGAAAAGCAAAAAAAGGGCGTCTCATCTCCACTGCGGGGGTGCGTCCGGGTATGGATATGATTATCACGAAATGGATTGGACTGGAGGGGACGTCCATCATCGCGAAGGAGAGGGAGGAAGCGCTGCTTGCACGCTATCCGAAGACGCTTGTGGATACAGCAAAGGGCTTTGACCAGTATCTGTCCGTGCTGCCGGAGGCGAAAACCGCCACAGAGTCGGGCGTCGCGGCGATGCACGATGTGACCGAGGGCGGTATTTTCGGCGCGCTCTGGGAAATGGCGGAAAGCTCCGGTGTCGGACTGGAAATTGATTTAAAAAAGATCCCGATTCGTCAGGAGACAGTGGAGATCTGTGAGTTTTTCGACATAAATCCTTACGAGCTGATCAGCAGCGGAAGCATGCTGATGGCGGCGGCGGATGGCAATGGGCTGGTGCGTGCGCTGACGGCGGCGGGTATTCCTTCGGTCTGCGTCGGAAAGGCGACTGCGGGGAATGACCGGTTGATTGTCTCCGGCGAGGAACGGCGTTTTCTGGAACCGCCGAAGGCGGATGAGCTTTATAAGGTTGTGGGATAGCGCTGTTTTGGCGCAGGCCGAAAGCGGTGTGCAAAACGGCCGAAGGGTTCGGCAGTATTTTTTGTGTGGAATCGGGGAATTGCAGTTTGGATTCAAATATAAAAAGGAGCAGGGGAATGAGAGAAAAAATTTTGACATTTATCGAGAAAAACAGCCGCGTGTCTCTGCACGATCTGGCTGTGCTTTTAGGTGTGGACGAGACGATGGTTTGTAACGAGCTGGCAGCGATGGAGGCGGAGCGCGTGATCTGCGGCTACCATACATTGATCGACTGGGATAAAATCGATGTGGAGAAGGTGACGGCAATGATTGAGGTGCGCGTCACACCCCAGCGCGACATGGGCTTTGACAAGGTGGCGGAGCGCATTTATAACTATCCGGAAGTTCATGCCGTGTATCTGATTTCCGGCGGGTTTGACCTGATGGTAACGCTGGAGGGAAAAACGCTGCGTGATATTTCTTCCTTTGTCACTGATAAGCTTTCCACGCTGGATTCCGTGCTCAGCACAAAGACGAACTTTATTCTGAAAAAATATAAGGACCATGGAACGGTGATGGTAGAATCACCGAAGGATGAAAGGATGCTGATGACACCATGAGAAATCCGTTAAATGAAAAGATAACAACAATCAAGCCCTCGGGCATCCGAAAATTTTTTGATATTGCAAGCGAGATGAAGGATGCGATTTCCCTCGGTGTGGGCGAGCCGGATTTTGACACGCCCTGGCATATCCGGGATGAGGGCATTTTTTCGCTGGAGAAGGGCCGCACCTTCTATACATCAAATGCAGGCTTAAAGGAGCTGCGCATAGAGATTTCAAAGTACTTAAGCAGAAGATTTCATCTGGAGTACGATCCGCTGAAGGAAATCCTGATTACGGTGGGTGGCAGCGAAGGCATTGACAATGCGTTTCGCGCGATGCTCGATCCCGGTGACGAGGTGCTCATTCCGCAGCCGAGCTACGTGTCCTATGAACCCTGCTGTATTCTAGCAGGAGGCGTTCCGGTCATTATCGAGCTAAAAGAGGAAAATCAGTTCCGGCTGACACCGGAGGAGCTTGAGGCGGCGATTACGCCAAAGACAAAGATACTGGTGCTGCCTTACCCGAATAACCCGACGGGGGCGGTCATGGAAAAATCCGATCTGGAGGCAATTTCAGAGATCATTATCAGGAACGATTTGTTTGTGCTCAGCGATGAAATCTACGCGGAGCTTTGCTATCTGGAGGAACACACGTCCATCGCATCTTTGCCCGGCATGCGGGACCGGACGGTTGTAATCAACGGATTTTCCAAATCTCACGCCATGACCGGATGGCGTTTGGGCTATGTCTGCGGTCCGCAGGAGATCATGGATCAGATTTTGAAAATCCATCAGTTTGCAATTATGTGTGCACCGACGAACAGCCAATATGCGGCGGTGGAGGCAATGAAAAACGGCGATGAGGATGTGGCGATGATGCGCGAGCAATACAACCAGCGGCGGCGCTATCTCATGCATGAGTATGGGCGCCTGGGACTGCAGTGCTTTGAGCCTTTTGGTGCATTTTATACATTCCCTTCTATCAGGGAGTTTAACATGAGCTCGGATGATTTTGTCCTGCGGTTTCTGCGGGAGGAAAAAGTGGCGGTTGTGCCGGGAACAGCCTTTGGAGACTGCGGCGAGGGCTTTCTTCGGATCTCCTACGCCTACTCACTTGACAGCCTGAAGGAGGCTGTCGGCAGATTGGAGCGGTTTATCCTGCGGCTGCGCCGGGAGGCAGGGGATGCTTAACATTGTTCTGCTGGAGCCGGAGATTCCGGCGAATACCGGGAATATCGGGCGGACCTGTGTGGCGACCGACACAAGGCTGCATCTGATTGAGCCGCTTGGCTTTTCGCTTTCCGAAAAAGCGCTAAAGCGTGCGGGCATGGATTACTGGTCCCGGCTGGATGTGACAACTTACGTTGATTATCAGGATTTTCTTGCGAAAAATCCTGATGCGAAGCTGTTTTTTGCAACCACGAAGGGGCGGCATATTTATTCGGACGCTCATTTTTCGGATAACTGCTATGTTGTGTTCGGCAAGGAGAGCGCGGGTATCCCGGAGGAAATTTTAAAGGAGCATCCCGATGCCTGCGTGAGAATTCCCATGTGTGGAGAGTCGCGGTCGCTGAATCTGTCTAATGCGGTGGCGGTTGTGCTCTATGAGGCGCTGCGGCAGCAGGGCTTTGAGGGGATGAGGACACAAGGGGAACTGCATCGGCTGCGGTGGTAGGAATAGCATTTCATTCGCCCGCTGTCGGCCGGCTATTTGCATGGGGCACATCTATATAGGAGGTATTGTGTGTGATTAAGGCGAGACAACTGGTTCATGAATATTTCAGGCGGGATGAGGAGGGGAATGTCGAATCGATTCAGACTGCCTTGGATCATGTGAATATAGATGTGAAGCCGGGCAGTTTTGTAGCTGTTTTGGGACACAATGGCTCTGGCAAATCGACGCTGGCAAAGCATTTGAATGTGCTGCTGACACCGACGGAGGGGACGCTGTGGGTGGACGGAAAGAATACCGCGGATAGCGAGCTGCTCTGGGATATCCGACAGAGTGCGGGGATGGTATTCCAGAATCCGGACAACCAGATTATTGCCAGCATCGTGGAGGAGGATGTGGGATTTGGCCCGGAAAATACAGGGGTTCCCACGGACGAAATATGGAAACGTGTGGAGGAAAGCCTGACGGCGGTTGGCATGGTGAAATACCGCAGCCATTCACCAAACAAGCTCTCCGGCGGGCAAAAACAGCGGGTGGCCATCGCAGGTGTTGTGGCGATGCAGCCGAAATGCATTGTACTGGACGAACCCACCGCAATGCTGGACCCGAACGGACGGCGGGATGTGCTGCGCACAGTGCATGAGCTGAACCGAACAAAGGGCGTAACGATCATATTGATCACCCATTACATGGAAGAGGTCGTGGATGCTGACTACGTCTACGTCATGGACAGCGGCAGCATCGCGATAGAGGGGACACCGAGGGAAATATTTTCCCGCGTCGAGGATTTAAAGGCGCACCGCATGGACGTCCCGCAGATCACCTTGCTCGCATATGAGCTGAAACAGGCAGGCTTACCGCTGCCGGACGGGATTTTGAGCAGGGCGGAGCTGGTTGAGGCGCTGGAAAGACTGCGGGGATGACGATGCGGATGCAGCCGGGAGACTGTTGTGTTGACGTCCGAAAGAGGACGGTCGGTTACTTTTCGCATCCGAGCTACGCAGAGTCTGCCCAGGCGAAGCGGGGGGCAGACTCTGCGTGGCTGCGGGAGAACATGATTCGGACAGCAATTTGGACTTCGCGGAGCGGCCTTTTTTCTTTGCGCGCTCGAAAAAGCATCCTCACCAAAAGTGAAGGGTATTTCAATCGAGGTATACTAGTGTACTGACCGTATTATATCTGGCGAAACTCCGCAGAATATTCGCTCATCTGCAAGGCGGATTTTCGACGGCGTAGCGGTGGCTACGGATAGAAAATCCAACGCAGTAGATGGGCGAATAGGCAAGGAGGTTTGGCTGAAAATGAACGTGTCAGCACACTAGATTAATCTGGAGACTTAATATGTCAATCATTTTAGATCACGTAAACTACATCTACGGTCAGGGAAGCGCCTACGAGGCATACGCCCTGAAGGATATCAGCCTGGAAATAAAGGATGGCCAGTTCATCGGCATTATCGGGCACACCGGTTCCGGCAAATCCACGCTGATCCAGCATTTGAACGGCCTGCTGAGGGCTACCTCGGGCAGCATATATTACAACGGCGAGGATATTTACGATGATGGCTACGACATGCGCACACTGCGCAGCAAGGTGGGGCTGGTGTTCCAGTATCCCGAACACCAGCTGTTTGAGACGACGATCCTCGCGGACGTTTGCTTTGGGCCTATGAATCAGGGGCTGGACAAAAATGCGGCGGAGCTGCGGGCTTTTGAGGCATTGCACAGCGCAGGCATTCCTGAGGAGCTTTTCGACCAGTCGCCCTTTGACCTTTCCGGCGGGCAGAAGCGCCGCGTGGCGGTGGCCGGGGTGCTGGCCATGAAGCCGGAGATTCTGATTCTGGATGAGCCGACGGCAGGGCTGGACCCGAAGGGGCGTGATGAGATTTTAGACCGCCTCGCAAAACTGCATGCAGAGAAACATATTACGGTCGTGCTTGTCTCCCACAGTATGGAGGATGTGGCGAAGTATGTGGAACGTATCATTGTCATGAATCAGGGAAGCGTTATGTATGACGATTCGCCGAAAAACGTGTTTCGTTATTACAGGGAGCTGGAGCAGGTGGGACTTGCCGCACCCCAGGTGACGTACCTCATGCACGAGCTGAGGGAAAAGGGTTATGCGGTAAGCACAGATGTGACGACGGTGGCGGAGGCAAAGCAGGAGATTTTGCAGGCGATGCAAATCGGGCTTCCGAAAGAGCTTTAATTAAGAAAAAAGGATTTGTGCAATTATGTTGAGAGATATTACGATCGGACAATATTATCCCACGGGTTCGGTGATGCACCGTATGGACCCGCGGGTGAAGCTGTTTGGCACACTTGTTTTTTTGATTTCGGTATTTGTATATCGGGGCATCGTGGGGTTGGCTGTAGTGACGCTCTTTCTGGCGGGTGTCATCGGCATTTCGCGGGTGCCCTTCCGTTATATGATCAGGGGTTTGCGGGCGA
This sequence comes from uncultured Lachnospiraceae bacterium, assembly GCA_949132985.1. Lineage (GTDB taxonomy): Bacteria > Bacillota > Clostridia > Lachnospirales > Lachnospiraceae > W0P33-017. The sequence goes on along the minus strand of CASCGD010000014.1, from coordinate 15,770 downwards.
TCCTGGTTTTAATGCTGATCACAGCGCTCTTTAATCTGTTTCTGACGCCGGGCGAGGTACTCTTTTCATTCTGGAAACTGAAGATCACGGAGGAGGGGCTTATCTGTGCGGTACGCATGGCGATACGCCTGACTTATCTGATTCTCGGCACATCCCTCATGACGCTCACAACGACGCCGAACCAGCTGACGGACGGGCTGGAAAAGTCTCTGGGGCCGCTTCGCAGGCTGCGTGTGCCGGTGCATGAGATTTCCATGATTATGTCGATCGCGCTGCGCTTCATTCCGATTTTAACAGAAGAAACAGACAAGATCATGAAGGCGCAGATGGCGCGGGGTGCCAGCTTTGATGACGGGAATATCATCAAAAAGGCAAAGTCGCTGATTCCCCTTTTAGTTCCGCTGTTTATCTCGGCGTTTCGCAGGGCCAACGATCTTGCGATGGCGATGGAGGCGCGCTGCTATCACGGTGGAGAGGGGAGAACAAAGATGAAGCCGCTGCGTTATCAGGGCATTGACCGTGCAGCGTATACTGTTCTCGTCTTGTATCTCCTGCTGCTCATAGCGCTGCGGGTGCTGCTGTGAGGCGGGTCATGCTGCGTGTCGCCTACGACGGAACGGATTACTGCGGCTGGCAGGTGCAGCCAGGGGTTCTCACCATTGAGGGTGTGTTAAACGAACAGCTGTCAAGGCTTTTAGGCGAAAATATCACGGTGACAGGCGCGAGCCGCACGGATTCCGGCGTTCATTCTCTCGGAAACGTGGCGGTTTTCGACACGGAAACGCGGATTCCGCCGGAAAAGATCAGTTATGCTTTGAATGCACGTCTGCCGGACGACATTGTCGTCCAGGAGTCCAGGGAGGTGTCGCCTGATTTTCATCCCCGGCACTGCGACAGCACAAAAACCTATGAATATCGGATTTTGAACCGGGAGTTTCCGCTGCCTTCCATGCGCCGGGACTCTTTCTTTTTCCACCGCAGGCTGGATGTGGAGGCGATGGCGCGGGCGGCAGGCTATCTCGTGGGAACCCATGATTTTGCCAGCTTTTGCGCCGCTCATGCGCAGGTTTTGACGACGGTGCGCACGGTTTATGCCTGTGAGGTTGCGCCGGCGGGGGAGTTGATTGTGATACGTGTAAAAGGCGCGGGATTTTTGTACAACATGGTGCGCATCATCGCGGGGACACTGATAGAGGTGGGAACGCATGCGCGAAGGCCGGAGGATCTACCGGATATTTTAGCGGCGTGTGACCGCAGTGCGGCAGGGCCGACGGCTCCGGCCCACGGGCTTACGATGGTGGGGATTGAGTTTGGGACGAGCCAGCCATGCTGAACCGGGTGGTCAGTCAAGATGCTTTTCAAAATTTCCGCTGACTGTAACGTCTGTATTTTCAACGACAAAGGCACAAGGGTCATATTCGCGGATCAAACGCCGCAGCCGGGGAGCTTCGTATTTGTCGACGATGACGTACAGCACATGAAATTCTTCGCCGGAATAGACGCCTACACTTTGCCATCTGGTCATTGTGCGGTGAAGCTCATTTTGAATGCGGCTTTCCAGCTCATCCGTACTTTGGCGCAGAATAATATGAAATTCCACGTTGATATTCTGCGTAAAAAAATGATCCAGGGCATAGGCGGTGACCATAGCGGCAACCAGAGAATAGATCAGTATTTGCAGGGGATAACTGAATGCCATGATCGTAAATACTACAATATTCACGTACAAATTTGCGTTGCCGATGCTGGCTCCCTTTTTCTGGTGGACGATCAGAACGCCGATGAGATCCATTCCACCGTCGCATGCGCCCATGCGGAGCATGAGTCCCATCATGGAACCGGCAATCGCACCGCCGATCAGACTGGCTGTCAGCATATCCGATACCAGCGGGTTTGCGGGTATCGGAATGATAACAAGAAACAGCGATTCCATGGTAATGCACAGAATAGATTTTATAAAGTAAAGCCGTCCCATCAGCTTGTGGGCGAGAAAAAGAAACGGGGCGTTGATGGCGTAGTAGATCAGGCCTGCAATATCTATGGTTTTAAAATTCAGATGAAAAAAGTTCATGAAGAAGGATCGAAAAAGCTGGCTCAATCCGAGCAGTCCGCCGGTATACAGTCCGGAGGGGACAATAAACCAGTTAATGCCAATAGAATATACAAATGCCGCGAGCAGCAAAATGGCAATTCTTGCCGCTTCATTTTTAAACAACGGGTATGTAAAACGTTTCTGTGCCATAAGAAGCTCTCCTGTGTCGTTAAGAGAAATATTTAATAATCAAACTGGCGGTAATATCTTCTCATATTCAGGTCGTGGCCGGTATTTTTTTCAAAATATTTGCTTAACCGGCCATTTAAGACTGCGGTTGAGAAGACCGGAGCCAAAATCGGCGCAAAGGCATCGTCAATATCTCCCATATAATCTTTAATATCAATGATAACTACGTTCTTTCCGTACTGATTCAGGAACCTTTCCACGCGATCGTCCAGTGCTCTGGCAGCGCCGACGCTTTTCACGAGGAATACATCTGTGTTCTCGTCTACTAATTCCAGCGTGCCATGGAAAAACTCGGAGCTTTTGATGGATTTGGTTTTCATCCACTGCATTTCTTCCAGAATACACATGGTGAACAAATAGATTTCTCCCCAAAGCTCGCCGCCGCCGATCCACATTAAATAAGGGCTTTGGTAGTACCTGGCAGCGATTTTGGCCGCAGGAGCGTCGAATTTGGCCTGAGCGGCTACAAGAAGATCTGGAAGCTTTTTTAGCTGTTCTTCGAACGCGTTGATCTGCGGGAAGTCGTTATGCAGATGAAGGAGTCCGTAGAAAAGTCCGAATACGGAAAGATATTCATATTCTACTCCCTTAAAGACGACCAGAGGCAGCTGATAATCGGTTAGCCGGCCCAGAGGGGATTCTTTGCTGATGACCATGGATGCGATGCGGCAGCCGTAATTGTCTTTGATCCATTTTGCGGCGGCAACGGTTTCTTTGGTGTCGCCGGATTTTGAACCCATAATAATCAGAGAATCCCTGTTCAGATGCCTGTGCCCGGTGAGGACGATCTCCCCGGCCTGCTCAGCGTACACCGGAATCGTGGTCAGCTGTTTTGCGATCTCCTCAAAATGCATCATCATGGCAACTGTTCCGCCGACAGCAATAAAGAAGATGTTGCTGTAACCGTCTTTTGTGATCTCTTTTGCCAACTCCACACCCTGCCCGAAGGTGTCAATCTGCCTGGTCAGATTTGTGCGATACTCGGCTTCGTTGAAATTATACATGGATGTTACCTCCTTTATTTTGTTAAAATTTGTTGCTTAAAACAATGTTATGAAATATAACGACAGTCAAAATATAACATTAAAGAAAAGAATAGTCAACACAAAAGAAATAAAAAGAAAGAATATTATTCGATATATTTCGAAAATAGTCAATATGCACAAAAAAACGACAAAAAAATCAGTAATAATATAAGAAAAACAAAAAATATATTGCGATTTTTGATATGATGTGATATCGTTAGAAACACAAACAAAAGAAAAAACGAAGAAAATGAAAAGCAGGAAGTTCAAATGATTTTTCTGGTGATTGCTGCATTGCTGGTCAACATGAATTCAATGGTATATTTCTTTGAGATACCCTATCAGGCAGTGGGTATGGGAGGAGATCAGAATGTAATCAGTGTATTAAATGTGATACATGCTGTAATTTATGTTATCTCAGCCGGGGTTTCCAGTGGAAGGCTCCGGTCAGACCGAAGACCGATGAAGCTGCTGCGGATACTAATCCTCTGCATTACTTCTGTGTATACGGTTACCTGTTTTGCGCAATCTGTAAATTGGCTGTATGTGCTCGTGGGCCTGCATGGTTTTCTGGTAGGGCTGTTCTGGTCGGTTTTTTGGTCGGCATTTTATCAGAAACAGATAAAGTATCGGATGAAAATGAGCACATTAACGATTTCATCGGCCATATGCGCGGTTGTCGGACCGTTTTTAGCCGGCAGAGTATATTTGCTCATTGAAAAATATGTACTTTTACTTTTTGCGGGACTTCTTTTGATCGTTATGCTTCTGGAAAAACCGTTGAATGTATGGATGGACAGGAGTTTTGTTAAAATAACACATTATATAGATGAGAGAACAAAAAGAAAGGGTGAACCGAAGAAAAACAGAAGTATCTATCAAATTCGCCAGGGAACGGGATATGCACAGGGACTGGGTGTAATCGTACTCTTTTGGCTGGGAATTTTACTGGCGGGCTGTCTGGAAGGGATCTTCCGGTCTGCTATGGCCGTTTATCTGCTGGATTATCATATCGGCTCGGACGCATGGGGAATGCTGCAGAGCGTGAAGCTTCTGGCTCAGACCTTTACGTTAGCAGCGATCCGTTATGCAGGGGAGAACCGGTTTGTATTTTATAAAACAAAAATAAAGCTCCTGTTTGGAATGGGATGTTTGATGGCAGGGACATTGATTATGCTCTCGACCGTCCGGGTTCCGTTTATGGCTGTCGGAATGGTTCTTCTGGGGATTGGATATGGCGTCATCTATTTTATGTGCATGGCGGCCGGGACGAATTTGACGGGTTTTCTGGGCAGAAACCTGAACGGAATTGCCGAGTGCCTTACAGGGGCCGGTATCCTGGCCGGATCGGTATTCAGTGGGTTTACAAAAGGGAATCCCTATCGTGGGTATCTCTGGCTTATTGTAGCAGGAACGATAGCAGCGGCTGCCTTTTTCAGAAAAAATATCTGGATCAGGGATGATTAAGAAGAAGTGGAGAGGAACAAAAATATGGAAAATATGCTTGTACTCGAAGGGTTGACAAAAACCTACGGCGATTTTTACGCCGCGAAAAATGTCACATTAAATTTAAAGGAAGGTGAATTTCTGACCTTGCTTGGTCCGAGCGGATCGGGGAAAACAACGACCTTGAAAATGGTAGCCGGACTGGAAATACCAACATCCGGAGGCATTTTTGTCCATGGGGAGGACATCACCTATCTTCCGCCGGATAAAAGAGGGCTTGGCATGGTATTCCAAAATTATGCGCTCTTCCCGCACATGACGATCAAAGAAAATATTATGTTCCCGTTAAAAATCAAAAAGGACGGGAAGCGTAAGCAGGAGATGGAAAATCTGGCTATGGAATACTTACGGCTCGTACAGCTGGAGCATGTGGCTGAGAGGAAACCGTCCCAATTATCGGGAGGACAGCAGCAGCGCATCGCACTGGCGAGAGCGTTGGTATATTCACCGCCTATCGTATTGATGGACGAGCCTTTGGGGGCGCTGGACAAAAAGCTCCGGGGAGATATGCAGCTGGAGATCAAGCGGATTCAGAAAAAGCTTCATATCACGACCATCTATGTAACCCATGATCAGGAGGAAGCTCTGACGATGTCAGACCGCATTGCGATCATGAATAAAGGTGAGATCGCCATGATGGGAACTCCTGATGAAATTTATGAGAAACCGAACAGCGTATTTGTGGCGGATTTCATCGGCGAGTCAAACCTGATTCCGGTGAGCCGTGCAGCCTCAGAGAACGGAGCACTTGTGCTGCGGATGAAAACCAAAAAGGCGTCTACATTTGTTCATCGGCCGGGCGGCGGTCCGGTTACGGAATTTGCGGACGATACCCGGTTTGTCATCCGCCCGGAAAAAATGTTTGTTGACAGGCAGCTTGGGGAGAGGAAAAAGCTGACGGGAAAGATGATTGACGTGATTTATCTGGGCGAGTCTGTCAAATATATTATCTTGGTGGACGGAGAAGTACAGCTGAAAATTAAGCAGCAGGCCATCGGCGGCACCAGAATTTTTAAAGAGGGAGAGGAAGTCGAGATCGGCTGGCCGGATGATGCAGGCCAGGTGTTGAATTAGTTACTTAAAAATTGTAAATAAAGGAGGGCATTAACATGAAAGCAAGAAAAATAACAGCGTTACTGATGGCGTCTCTTATGGCTATATCGATGGCTGCCTGCGGCAGCAGTCCGGCAGAAGATTCGGGAGAGGCATCCGGGGATCAGGAGGAGACGGCAGCAGACCAGGAGGAGACATCCGGGGATTCGCAGGAGACGCCAGAGGATTCGCAGGAGTCCGGCGGGGACAGTGATTTTGCCGGGGAAACGCTGGTTATCGGTGTGTGGGGAGGTACCTGGAGGGAAGCCTTTGACGAGGCGTGTGTAAAGCCTTTTGAGGAAAAATATGGTGTGACTGTTGAAGAGGAAGAGATGGGTGACAACATTGTTGCACAGACGATTGCTCAGGTGAATCAGGATATCGAAGGGATCGATGTGGCCTGCGGCGGCGGCGCCGCTGATTTCGGACAGTATCTGGGAGTAAAAGGAGCAGTAAAAGAGCTGGATTACAGCAGGATCGGAAATGCTGAGGGTATCAGCGATGATGCGAAGTGTGACTACGCCGTGGGAATGTATATCTGTGCGGAGGCATTTACCTATGACAACGACGCGTTCCCGGAAATACCGGAGGGCGCTGCCGGATTTTTCGATACGGAGAATTATCCGGGGGATCGTTCCATTCGTGGGTTTGCAGGCTCGGGCGTGCTGGAGCAGGCGCTTTTAGCGGACGGTGTTGCCTTTGAAGATATGTATCCGCTGGATCTTGACAGAGCTTTTGCCAAGCTGGACACGATTAAGGATTCCCTGACAAAATTCTGGTCCTCCGGTTCTGAGATTGTACAGACGATCAATGACAAAGAAGCGGTAGCTGGCGAATACTGGTTTGCTCATGTAAACCGGGCAAAAGATGCCGGTGCAGATGTGACGATGACGTATCAGGATGCGGCAAAGTTTGCGGACTCCTTCAGTATTGTAACCAATACGAAAAAAGAGGATCTGGCGTACGCCTTTATCGATTTCTGTCTGGATGACCAGGTACAGGCAAACCTGTGCAACCTGCTGGGTTATGCTCCTATCAAGGAAAGCACGCTCCAGTATCTGGACGAGGACAAGCAGGAAGAATTATCCTGCCTGTATCAGTCTTATGAAGAGGGAGGTACGTTCTGGGCGCAGACGGAGTACTGGGGAGATCATTTTGAAGAGGTTTCCGAGCGCTATCAGCTCTGGATTGCGGAATAGGATGATCTGTGTTTTCTGACTGTATCAGCGCAACAGGACAGATTGGGATAAACGTGGATCCGGCGGTGCAAAGACAGCCTTTGCGCCGGATCCGCTGTCTGAATATTAAGTGGAGGAGATCAAAATGCAAAAGGCATTTCATAAACATCCATGGATATCACCGTTACTTATGACGTTGCCGATTTTTATCCTGCTGGCGGTTTTCTATTTTTGGCCAATGTTTCAAATGATTCCGCTCAGCTTTCAAATAGACGGCAGTTACAGTCTGGGCAATTATGCAAAGATTCTTGCGGAGCCGACCTATTTAAAGTCCATTGGCCTGACAATCCTGATTGGTCTTGGCGCTGTGGTTATTACATTTGTAATGGGATATCCGGTGGCATATCTTATGGCGACAGGAAAGCCGGCTACGAGAAAAACTTTGACGATACTCATTATGCTTTCCTTTTGGACAAGCCTTATGGTCCGCACCTATTCCTGGATGGTGGTTTTGCAGAAAAACGGCATCCTCAATTCGGCTCTGCTGAAACTGCATCTGACGGATGAGGCGTTGACGCTGCTGTATACCCCCTTTGCAATTCTCGTAGGTACCGTGCATATTCTTCTTCCCTACATGGTATTGCCGATCAACAGTACGCTGCAGGGAATTGATAAAAATCTTGCGTGGGCAGCGCGTTCCATGGGTGCTAACCGGTTTACCGCTTTTTGGAAAATCATCTTCCCGCTGAGTATTCCCGGCGTATCTGCTGGTGTTCTGCTTGTGTTTGTGCAGAGCCTTGGCTTTTATGTGACACCGATGCTTTTGGGCGGCGGAAAGACGATGGTTGCCGCTACATTTATTGATAAACAGATGAATACGCTTGCAAACTGGGGGCTGGGATCTGCGTTTGGCGTTCTGCTCACACTGGTAGCTGTTATTTTCCTGTTTGTGTACCTGAAAGTATTTGGAACAAAATCCCTGAAGCAGGGATTGTTTTAAGGGAGATTGAGCGATGAAGAATCATGCGAAAAATATGAAAGAGAGATCCGTTCTTCTGTATATATGGTGTGCCGTTGTGATGCTTTTTCTGATGCTGCCGATATTGATCATCGTGCCTATGTCCTTTGGCGGAGCGGAGTATCTGGAATTTCCGCCCAGCAGCCTTTCCCTGCGCTGGTATACGGCTATGGTGGATGGGGACTGGATGACAGGGCTTTTAAACAGTATCAAAATAGCTGCCGGGACGGTTGTTATTTCTGTAGGGCTGGGGACGCTGGCGGCAATTGGAATTAAAAATCCGAAGATGAGGTTTGGCGGCGTGATAAATATCATCTGTCTGCTTCCGATGATGCTGCCGGTGGTTATCATAGCTGTTGCCATGTATCTGGTGTACGGTTCCTGGAAAATTACCGGTACGTTTCCGGCGATTATTCTGGCGCACAGTTGTATTGCGGTGCCCATGGTCATTACAATGATGACTTCCGGGCTGTCGAATGTGGACATGCGTCTTTATGATGCGGCGAGAAGCCTGGGAGCCAGCCATATGCAGGCAAACATCAAGGTCGTATTGCCGCTGGTTCGGCCGGCATTGTTTAACAGCATACTGTTTGCCTTTGTCACATCGTTTGACGAGTCGGTGATCTCCCTGTTTATCACGGACAGAACCACGGCGACACTGCCCAGGATGATTTTTAACAGCCTTCGCTTTGAGATCAGCCCGGTTATCTCCGCTATTTCCACACTGCTGATTGCGGTTACCGTGTTGATATTTGCAGCGAATACCTTCCTGGAGGGCACAAAGAAAAGGATCAGTTAACAAAACGTAAATACACAACATGCAAATTGGAGAGAACATAAATGAAACTTTCGTTTTTATCAATGCTGTACATGCGCTGGCCGCTGGAGAAGGCTTTTGAGGCAGCGGCGAGGCAGGGATATGACGGCGTGGAAGTATGGGGCGGCCGTCCCCACGCCTACGGGCCGGATGTGGATGAAAAACGCGCGGAAGAGATTCGGGGATACGCAAAAAAATACGGTCTGGAGATTCCGCTGTTTTGCGCGGAGCTGTTGTCGTACCCTTATAATATTGCGACGACAGATAAGAAAGAGCGGAAAGATACGATTGACTATCTGAAAAAAAGCATTGATGCCGCTGCCCGAATTGGCGCGCCGAGGATCCAGATGGCCTGCGGACATGCGGGGTACGGCACGGGCAGAAAGGAAAACTTTCAAAATGTTGCGGGTGTTATGAGCGAGCTGGCCGAGCACGCGGAAAAACGCGATATCGATATTATTGTGGAGGCTCTGACTGTGCAGGAAAGCAATACAATCGTTTTTCTGGACGATCTTCTGGAGCTGTTTGAAGCGGTGGGAAGCCCTCGCGTGAAAAGCATGCTGGATACCGTTATGCCCATGACAAACTGGGAAACCTACACGGATTATTTTGAAAAGCTGGGTGTCGGCAACAAGCTGGATTATATCCATTTGGAAGACAGCAATGGGATAAATCAGTATCATCAGCCGGTGGGCACGGGAATCTTGGATTTTGATGAGCTGTTTGCGATCTTTCAGAAGTACGGCTATGACGGATGGATTAGTCTGGAGTTGATTTCCTCTTACATCAGAGAGCCTGAAATGGCTTCCGGGAGGGAGATCCGCATGCTGAAGAAATATTTTGACAAATAATTATGCGTATCTACGATAAAATTTGAAAACGAAATTATTAGAAGAAAAACAAAACATACCTTGCGTATTCTTTATTGGTTGAGATATAATAATTTTACATTTATTTGCAGATTTAGATGGAATTGTAAAGGTATTACAATACAATAAAGGCGGATACAGGTTATGATTAAAGGTGTAAGGTTATCGAAAATAAAAGAAATTCTTTACAATGTTGGTTCTGTAAAGGTAGAAGAGCTATGTGAACTGATGCATGTGTCACCGGTCACGATACGGAATGATCTGAATGAGCTGGAAAAGGAAAATTTTGCCACGCGGATTCATGGCGGGGCCGTGATCAACCCAGACAAACAGATCAACAGACCTGATTTTAATCTGAGTAAGGACCTGGATAACGTCATTTCTCACAATGTGATTGTCCCTCTTTCGGCGGAGCGTCAGATTGGCGTGCTGGCGAGACAGATGGTAAAGGACGATTCGTGGATTTTTCTCGGCTGCGGAAGCACCTGTGCCAGCATTGCTCTGGCATTGCAGGATAAAAGTGTCAATGTGGTGACGAACAGCGTTCTGGTAGCCACGATGCTGGCGCAAAATCCGATGGCGAATGTTATGGTTACCGGCGGCTATCTGTCCGGCAGGTACAGATCTCATTTGTCAGGCGATATTTTTGAGCAGTCTCTGTCTAATATCCGTGTGGATATTGCTTTTTTCGGGACGGCAGCCATTAACCTTGAAAGGGGATTTTGCGTTCAGGGACTGGAGGAGAGAAGCATCTATCTGTCTGTGAAGAAAATTGCAAGACAGACGGTTATCGTTGCCAGTACCTATAAGTATGGGAAGGATTCGTATTTTATACTGGCGAAGCTGGATGAACCGGATGCGATCATTGCGGAGAAGGACGTGCCGGAAGAGTACAAAAGGTATTTTGATGAACATCACGTTACCCTTGTTACACAAGCGGAGGAAAAGAGGTTATCAGAATATGAACACGAAGGAAATGCTGACTAGTACTTTCGGAACAGACAAGCCGATTATTGCTTTATTACATATTGATCCGCTGCCGGGAGACCCGCTGTACCACGATGCGGCGATGGCGGAAATTGTGGAAAATGTCAGAAAGGATGTGGAAAATCTTGTAGCCGGAGGCGTGGATGCGATCCTGTTCTCCAATGAGTTCAGTATGCCATATCAGAATCAGGTTTCGCAGGTGACGACGGCCTCCATGGCTTATATTATCGGGCGGGTGACGGAGGATTTGCCGATTCCGTTTGGCGTGCATGTGATTTCGGACGGCAGGGCCACGATTGAGCTGGCGGCGGCCACCGGGGCAAAATTTGTCCGGGGAATTTTTACCGGAGCCTACGTGGGAGAGTGCGGTATAAAGAATACGGATATCGCGGAGGTGCTCCGCCGGAAAAACGAGCTGTCCCTCGACGATTTGCGGATGTTTTATATGATAAATGCAGAGGCGGATGCATATTTAAATGACAGGCCGCTTGGTGTGATCGTCAATTCGCTGATCTTTAAGTGTAAGCCGGATGGCATCTGTCTTTCCGGACTGCATGCGGGCGAGGAGGCAAATGATGATTTTCTGGATGAAATGAAGGAGGCAGCAGGAGAAGCAGCTGTGTTTGCAAATACAGGCTGTACGGTAGATAATGTTGCAGAAAAATTAAAGCACTGCGACGGAGCTTTTGTTGGAACCGGGTTTAAGGTGGATGGCAAATTTGAAAATCGTACAGATCCGGACAGAATCCGCAAATTTATGGACATTGTCAAGGCTTCCAGATAATTGATGGAGAGAATGCAATGAAATATTATCTCGGTGTGGATGTGGGGTCGTCGGAAAGCAAGGCGACCCTTATTGATGAGAATTTTGCGATTATAAAAACTGTTTTTGCGGCTCATGACCTTCTAAATCCCAGGCCCGGCTATTTCGAGCACGACGCACAGAAGGTGTGGTGGGATGATACGTGCAGGCTTATCAGAGAGCTTCTTGACGGATGCGGCATAGCCGCATCCGAGATCGCGGCGGCAGGCTGCAGTGCGCTGGGGGCAGACCTGGTACCGGTGGACCGGGAGTGCAGGCCCCTCAGAAATGCCATATTATACGGCATCGATTCCAGAGCAACGGAGGAAATCGCCTGGCTGAACCGAAAATATGGCGAGGAAAGGGTGCTGGAATTTAATGGAAGGCCGCTTTGCTCTAACGATATTCCGCCCAAAATGCTCTGGCTGAAAAATCATGAGCCGGAAATATTTGCGAAGGCATACAAGCTTTTGACGGCATCTTCGTTTTTGACGGCGAAACTGACAGGCCGGTATACAATTGACCGTTTTTTGGCTTACGGGCCGTTTGCACCGCTTTATCATAAAAAAGACGGGAGTCCGAACATGGAATATGTGCCGGAGTTTTGCAGGGCGGACCAGCTGGCGGAAGTCAGGGAGGCGATCGATATTGCCGGATATGTGACGGAGGAGGCGGCCGCTGCCTGCGGTCTTATGCCGGGGACGCCGGTGATCACAGGAACGGATGATTCGGCGGCGGAGGCGATCAGCACGGGCGTGATTGAAACTGGAGATCTGATGCTGCAGCTTGGCTCCTCGCTCTACATGATCGGCGTATGTCCGAAGCTTGTCAGTGACAAGCGTGTCTGGCCGGGCGGATTCCTGATTCCGGGCTGCAACTGCATTCAGGGCGGTACAAATGCGGCAGGTACCTTGACAAAATGGTATCGAAACGAGGTGTTTGCCGATTATTTTTTAGATGAAGAAAATGGCGGCGAAAATGCTTTTGCCCGGATGGCTCAGGAAGCAGCGAAAATTCCTGCAGGTTCTGAGGGGCTGATTCAGCTTCCTTATATTGCGGGGGAGCGGACGCCTGTCAACGACCCGGCAGCCAGAGGCGTGCTCTTCGGGCTTACGTTGAGGCACACCCGCAGCCATATGTACCGGGCGGCGTTGGAAGCCATAGGATACAGCATTCGGCAGCATCTGGATATTTTTGCGGAGAACGGGATTGCGTTTCATCGCATCTATGCTGTGGGAGGAGGCACAAAAAGCCCGGATTGGATGCAGATGATTGCGGATATTACAAACTGTGAAATCTGCAGGGCAGATGTCTCCGTAGGCGCATCCTTCGGTGACGCGTTGATGGCGGCGCTGGGTGTGGGCGCTTTAAGCGGATTTTCGGATTTGAGGAATATCATCGCAAGAGGAACCGGGTATTTGCCGAATCCTTCAAACCGCAGTGTTTATGATAAATATCAAAAAATATATAATGAGCTGTACATCAGAACAAAGGATCTGATGCATGAATTATAAAGACGTAACAGACAGGGTGGGATATGATGAAATTTGCAGCAGTGGGAGACAATTGCATTGACTGGTATTACCGCCAGCAGGAGGCGCATGTGGGCGGCTGCAGTGTGAATGTCTCCGTATATATTACCCAGTTGGGTGAAAAGGCAGCGTATCTGGGTGCTGTCGGCAGTGATGAAAACGGCGTGCTGGTCAGACAAAAGCTCGAAAGTTTTGGTGTCCATACGGACCGTCTGCATGTGCTTGACGGGAATACGGCGGTGACCAGAATTGAGCTAGTTGACAATGAACGGTGTTTCCGCGGGTATGACGAAGGCGTTCTGGCAGAAAAATATATTACAGAGGAGGATATCGCGTTTATCCGCACCTGTGACTATATGCACACTTCCGTTTACGGCAATTGCCAGGAGATACTAAAAGAAGTGGAAAATGATGTAGTAATTGCCTATGATTTTGCCTACAAACTGGAGCATGAGACAATTCCGGAGGTTTTAAAGCACATTCATTACGGCTTCTTTTCCTACGAGGCAGATGATGCATATATTCGGCAGTATTTAAAGGAGCGCTGGAAGCAGGGCGGCAGTCATCTTCAGCTTTTGGTAGCTACGCTAGGAGGAGAAGGCAGTTTGTCCTACGACGGCAGAGCGTTTTATCGGCATATGATCATCCCGGTGAAGCCTGTGGATACGATGGGAGCAGGCGATTCCTTTATATCCGGTTTTTTAGTAAGCCGGGCAAGGGGGATGGATCATGCGGCCTGTGTGGCTGCCGGAAGCGAAAAGGCGAAGGAGACGATACTGAAAAAGGGCGCATTTGGGGAGTAGGACTCATTCGGCCCGCATCTGCAGCACTTCCTATTCGAAGGCTGCATCCGGTTTTCATTATGACAAACCTGGCAAAAAAATGGTTGACAGTGGTAAAATCGCGTAGTAGAATATAGAAGCTGATGTAGTTTAGAAATGTTATGCCAAAGCCCCGGCAGAGCATTTTCGCTATAGAATTATGGAAGCGGACAGCGGTTTCGGACATTTCCGCGGAGCTTCTACCGATAATTATTTAGGAGGAAAAACCATGAAAACATTTATGGCAAGCCCGGATACCATTGATCGCAAATGGTATGTCGTTGATGCTGCAGGGATGAATTTAGGTCGTTTATCATCAGAGATTGCAAAGGTATTAAGAGGAAAGAATAAACCGATTTTCACTCCGCACATGGACTGCGGCGATTATGTGGTCGTTGTCAATGCAGAGAAGATCGTTGTCACCGGCAAGAAGCTGGATCAGAAGATTTACTACAGACATTCGGAGTATGTAGGCGGCATGAAAGAGACTACCTTAAAGGATATGCTGGCAAAGCATCCCGAGAGAGTGATCGAGCACGCAGTAAAGGGTATGCTGCCCAAGGGACCGCTTGGACGTGCGATGTACAAGAAGTTGTTTGTATACGCAGGTCCGGAGCACAAGCATGCAGCTCAGAAGCCTGAAGCTTTGACATTTTAATCGAGGGAGGTAAAGATAAGTGGCCAGTACAAAATATTATGGAACAGGTAGAAGAAAAAGCTCGGTAGCCAGAGTATACTTAGCACCTGGCACTGGAAAAATTACGATCAATAAGAGAGATATTGACGATTATTTTGGATTAGAGACGTTGAAGGTTATTGTTCGTCAGCCTTTCGCTGCAACTGAGACGAACGAGAAGTTTGATGTAACCGTAACGGTTAAGGGCGGCGGCTATACCGGACAGGCCGGTGCGATCCGCCATGGCATTTCCCGTGCACTGCTTCAGGCGGACGGGGACTATCGCCCGATCTTAAAAAAAGCAGGATACTTAACACGTGATCCTCGTATGAAAGAGCGTAAGAAGTACGGCCTCAAAGCGGCTCGTCGCGCTCCGCAGTTCAGCAAGCGATAATTCAAAGCGAATACAGAAAAAGACACAGACCCAGGAAATGCTTATATTTCCTGGGTTTTCTCTATGTCCTGTAATTTTATGGAGTACCACAAAAAAGGCTAAATTTTCGTCGGTAACTTACACATAACTTACACGTAACTTACAAATGCAGAAATAAAAAGCTTGTGTCTTATGTAAGACTTTGCTACAATGTGGAAAAGGCAAAAGAAGGGGCAAAAGATGAACAGGACGGCTTATAAAAATCAGCATTGTAGGGAACATTACGACAGGATATACTTAACGATTCCAAAAGGGGAGAAGGAGAAGATAAAGGCGGCAGCTTCCGCCCTGGGAATGTCAGTTAATGAATATCTGTACGCCTTAGTTTGTGACGACCTAGCAGCAGGGGAAAGCCGCTTAGGAAAGAAGAACCCTTCACTTCTGGCACGATATAAGCGTCATAACCAAGGTTATTAAGGTATATGGCAAACTGTCTTATGCAGGTAATGCGGTGTGACCGACTTTTTTCGGATTCACCTGCCCGGGGCGCTGTCCATTTTTCTGCAAAGCCGGTGACGATTTCTGGGTCAAAGCGGAAACGCTGCTGTACTGCGCCCTCATTGGATATATTCACTACGAGGCCCCGGTGGAAGAACAGAACTTCTCCACAGAAAATACTATTACCTGAAACTGAAAGAGAATTATTTTGACGAGGATTCCATCGTCCTGCTGGAAAGTATGAGATACGGCAGATGGGATAAAGCCATCATAAATGAGAAACCGGCAATCTGAA
>CASCGD010000013.1 GCA_949132985.1 uncultured Lachnospiraceae bacterium | reverse complement strand
TAAAAAACCCCCTTCTGCTATCTCAGTCTCCGGCTCTGCGCCTGTTGACACACCGTCACGGAATTTCATCCACGCGCGGCGCTCCATTACTTATTAGATAGTATGAGAGGGGTTCTTCTTTTATAACCTGTTTCAAAGTATGATCTGCAATTTTTTCGGAAGGCATTCAACCGTGATATCCCAGTGGCTGCCAAAGGTTTCTCCATCCGTGTGCACCTGTAAATTATCTGCCAGCATAATACGGCATTTCCGCGCATTCACTACCTCATAGCCTGGAATATGCTCATGTCTGCGCAAAGCCAGAAGTGCAAGGCTAAGAAGCGCCTGCACGCGCCCAAACCCGTATGCCATCGCAAAGGAAAGCTTTCCGTCACACGCACTAGCCGCGGGCGCCATCATCAAATGACCGCCTTCACACGGCTGGTTCATGCCCGCCAGAAAATAAAGCCGGCGTACCTTTATCACCCGCTCCCGGCCCCTTGCATCCGTGAATACAAGCTTCGCCAGGCCCAACGGCTGCACAAACACGAGACGCACCGCATTCAAAAGATAGCTGAGCATTCCAAGATGCATGCGGTTCAGCATGTTTTTTATTCTGCCGCCATAGGACTGTACGCACGCCTCCGCATCCAGCCCGATTCCTGAGCTGATGGCAAAATAGCGGCTGCTCCCATCCCTGTGAAACGTCGTTTTTCCGATATCCATGTGCAAAATCCGCCCACAGCGCAAAATCCGCCGAAGCGATTGCAGCGGGTCGCCTGAAATCCCCAGCCCATAGCCGAGATCATTTGCGGAGCCCACCGGGATAAATCCAAAGGTCACACGCCCGAAATCTGAGATACCGTTTAACACCTCATTGAATGTTCCGTCGCCGCCCACAACTACAATCGTCAGCTCACCGTCGTGCTCCGCCATCATCTTCTTTGCCAACACAGTCGCATGCCCCGCATAGGTACACAGATACGCGCGGTAATGCACACCGCACCGGATCAGCTCCGGCTTTAAAATACTCTTCCAGATATTTTTTCCCATGCCCGCCCCGGCATTTGTGTTCAAAATAAAATAATAGATCCTGTTTCTACTCATCTGTATACAATATCTCCACATTACTCTGCGCAAGACGCGCTTCCCATTCCTCAGAAAGCTTCTTATCCGTTGCCAGCAAATTGATTCCTGAAAAATCCACCACCTGAGTAAATGATAATTTATCAAACTTCGCGTTGTCAACCGCCATGATACGCTTTGTAGCGGAGTTTAACATCTGCTTTTTAATCCCGGCATCCAGCTCGTTGGAATCGGTAAAGCCTTTGTTCAAATCCACGCCCTTGCAGGAGATGATCGCCTTGTCCACAAAAAAGCCGTCCACCATGCGCTCCGCCTGATATCCCAGAAGAGAAAGTGCCCGGCCCCTCAGCGAGCCGCCGGTCGATAAAACCTTCCACTCCGGTATATCCGAGAGCTCCAGCAAAATCTCAATGGAGTTTGTGATCACCGTAATATTCTTTTTGTCCCGAATCTGCTTCGCCACAAACAGTGCTGTCGTACTGGCGTCCAGCATGATACGGTCACCGTCGTTTATCATCTGTGAGAGTGCCGTGGCAATGCGCATTTTCGCCTCCACGTTTTCGCGCTTCCGCATGAGAAAGGGCACCTCGTCCTTCTCGCCGCCCCGCAGCACCGCACCTCCGTAAGTACGCTCTGCATACCCGTCGTTCTCCAGCTTCTCCAGATCCCGCCGGATCGTCTCCTCCGTCACATCATACTTTTTGCTCAGATCAGCGACAATCACACGCCCTTCTTCTCTCAAAATCGTTAAAATCTCGTTTCTCCGCTCCGCTGCAAGCATATTTTGCCCTCCCAGTATTATAAATATCAAGCACGAAAAGCTGTCGGGTTCCCGACAGCCTGAAAACATTGCCTGTAGTTTTCTGTTATAAAATCGTATCCCACAGCTGCGCATCCGGACTCGCAATCACCGAGCTGTCCAGATACATGCCACGCTCGGAAACCGCCGCCTCGGCTTTCGCGATGGACGCGGAAACCGCCGCCACCTCTCCGGTGAGAAACACATAGGATTTTCCGCACATACCCCGGGCCACGCGTATCTCAATCAGGTCAACCTCCGCCGTCTTCGCCGCCTCATCCGCCGCCACAAAGATCGCCGCCGCGTCAAAGGTTTCGAGAACGCCCAGCGCATTTCGGTTTTTGATATCCGCAGCCCCGTAAATCGCCGGGAAAATGCCCTCGTGAGGATTACCTAAGAGAAAGCTGTCGATGAGCTGTTCCGGATAACGGGTCGCCGCCGCATCCAGCGACGCGCGTACCGCGCTCAGATCCCCCTCAAAAACCACGATATACTTGCCCGGGCAGACCGTCTGTGCCTCAACGATCTTCACATCCGCAGTCTTCAACACCAGATCCGCCGCCAACACGCCGGTGGAAACGGTTTTATATTCCACCATTCCTAATGCTCTACCCATGATCTATTCCCTCTCTATCCTCCAAACAGCCTGAACCTCTCCAAAATTACATCATTTATCAGTCTGTCAGTTACTATCTCGTCTTAATTTCAATCTCCTGCGCACTCACGCTCGTCACAACACCGTCGATGGACGCATGAACCGGAAGACTTAAGGCGTTTTCTGCCGCCTCACCAATCTTCTGCCCTTCCTTCACCAGATCCCCGGCCTTCACGATGGGAACCGCCGGCGCGCCGATGTGCTGGCTCGTTTTGATGCGCACATGATCCGCAATGATATAGGACTCGTCCAGAGGCGCCTTTACATTGTAGATGTCCAGCCCCAGTCTTGCCCGCAGACGTGAGATCGGAACCCTGCGCAGGGAACGCGCTTTCTTTACGGGAGCCGGCTCCACCTTCGGCGGCTTGACACCGTTCGCCCGAAGTCCTCCTTTATACTCTGTGATAAGCGTTCGGGGTGTCAGATCCTGATTGCACGAATACATCTCGCACAATCCGCAGGAGCAACAGAAAAATGTATTCAAAAATGTTCCGACATCCTGTGTTGACCCGGAAGTCGCTGCCCGCATGAAAAGATGCGGCTGAATCGGGTGCCCCAACAGATTCCTCGGACACAAATCCGTACACATCTCACACTGACAGCAGGATGCCATCGCACGTTTCATGCTGATTTGTGTATTTCTTCGCTTTTTCTGGACTACCAGGTGATTCTCTGGGAGCACAATGATCGCGTTTGATGTCTTTGTGATCAGATCATCCTTACCGCCGAGATTTCCGGTCATCGGCCCGCCCAGAAGGTACACCGGGTTTTCAACCGTCACGCCGCCCGCCAATGCAACCACGCTCTCCACCGTCATTCCCAGCGGCACGTAGCGTGTGCAGGGCGCCTTTACCTCTCCCGTGATCGTGACAAACTTATGCGTCACGGGACGTTTCATATTCAATGCCTGATAAATATTAAAAACGGTCTCCACATTGAACACGGCCACACCCACCTGAATCGGAATGCTTCCCGGCGGTACAACCTTTCCGGTCAGCTCATGGATCAAAACCACCTCATCTCCTGCCGGATACACCTCCGGCAGAAGACCAATGGATATAATAGGAAACGAACGCAGGTGCGCATGAACAGCTTCCACTGTATGCTTGTAGGCCTCCTTCACACCGATGATAACCTGATCACACCCGATGGAGAGCGCCATCTGATACAGAGTGCTTAAGATCTCATAAGGATATTTCTCCAATACCTGTCTATGTAACCGCAGCAAAGGCTCACATTCTGCACAGTTCAGAATGATCGTCTTCGCACGGACATCAATTTTTCCATAGGAAGGGAATCCCGCGCCTCCGGCGCCGCAAACTCCGCTGTCCTTCACTACACCAATCAGTTCATTAATCTCTATCATTTTACTACTCCAGTATCAAAACTGTTCTGTTCCGATTACAGCTGCCTTACAGTTACTATTCACGGCTCGTGAGCCGCTCATAGGAACGATTCGGAGCGATACTGCGAATTTTGCTGCGCAAAAATCACCCCTCACTCCTGAATCATGTTCTCGCGGAACGCACAGCCAATGCGCGTTCCCGGGGCGTAAAAAGCAGCGCCTTACACGTTACTGCCCACCCCGCAACCAATAACCGGCAATTTGAACATGAAAAATCATTTTGGGAAACCCAAGCTGCAATCTGAATCACTCAAATTTTACACCTTCATCAATAATTCCGACAATCGCAGCGTCAATCGGCGCACCGTCCATTCCGCATCCGATTCTTGCGGCACTTCCGGTTGCAACCAAAACAACCTCGCCGATACCTGCGCCTACATTGTCAATGGCAACGAGGCGCTCCCCCACGTGCGCCATAGATTTGACCGGCTCTATAATAAGGAATTTATTGCCCACCAGATTTTCATTTTTTCGCGTGGAAATCACACTTCCAACAACCTTGCCTATCATCATCTGTCTTTACCCTTACTGCAATCCTATTTCATGATGACTGCGTCACCGGTTTTCAATTGCGCCGCATTTGCCTCATCCGTATCAATGTGCATCTCCAGCGTGAAGCTTGGATCCACACGGATCAAAACCTCATCAAACGTGGTACCCCGCTCGTTCATCGCTGCAACGGATACCACATCCTTGTCGGCAACACCTGCCGCTGCTGCATCAGCGGGTGACATATGTATATGCCGCTTTGCCACGATACAGCCCTCTTTTAAGTGCAATGCCCCTTTCGGCCCAACCAAAGCAATCGGCGCGGAGCCTGCAATATCGCCGGAATTGCGAACGACCGGTGCAACGCCCAATGTCCGTGCATCTGTCATGGAAATCTCCACCTGAGACTCCTTTCTGACAGGTCCTAAAATACGGACATTCTCGATTGCACGAAGCTTTGTACCTACAATGGTCACCTGTTCATTGGAAGCAAACTGTCCGCCCATCAAATCCTTTTTCTTTGTGAGCTGACAGCCCGCACCAAACAACACCTCCACATGCTCCTGGGTCAGATGCACATGCCGTGCGGAGACACCGATTGGAACCATGTAGCCGTCCTTCGGAGCCTGGGAAACCTCGTTTCCCAACACTTCCATGACAAGCTTTGTGATCAGTTCAATTTTTTTATCATCCATATCACAACCGCTCCTGTTGATTATCGTCTCCGGGCGCAGAAAGCACCCGAAGCCCAAAATTTCATAACAGCTCAAGTCAAATACCCCGCTGCAGGCAACAGCGTATCAAGCTTGCAACACTGCAGAGCAGCGGAATAATTGATCCTCGCGGCATTCGTCAAATATCCATGCAAGCATGGCTATTTTCCTCATTGCCCGCGGGAATCAGCTCACTGCTGAAATATTCCCATACCGCCTGTTAGTTAACCGTCGGCAATATCTTCTCAACGTCGGTGTGCGGTCTGGGGATAACATGTGTAGCTACCAGCTCGCCAAGCTTGGATGCGTTTGCACCGCCTGCTTCGACAGCTGACTTTACTGCTCCCACATCTCCGCGAACCATAACGGTTACCAGTCCGGAACCGATCTTCTCTGTTCCGACCAACACAACATTTGCAGCCTTGCACATAGAATCCGCCGCCTCGATCGCTGCGGTCAGACCTCTGGTCTCAACCATTCCTAATGCTTCCTGTGCCATAATTCTTACCTCCACTTTTCTTTCTTCGGCAGGCGCTGCTGCCGGGGCCGTTTTCGCTGCCGCGCCCGTGGTACGCTTTGCAGCGGTCGTCTTTTTCTCTGCCATAACTATTTCTCACCTTTTTTTGCGGGCGCTTTCACAGGTGCCTTCGGCTTCATTCTGCTCGCTGAAAGCTCCACAAGGCGGATAACCTCCTCGTGAGGCCTCGCGATAACCGTATAATTGACAGGTTCCTTGATTCCGTTCGCCGCGGCGGCCTCCACTGCCTGTCTGACAGCAGCCACATCGCCCTGCACGATAATCGTCACAAGACGTCCGCCCAGCTTACGCTCCCATGTCACGAACTCCACGTCCGCAGTTTTACACATGATATCCAGTGCAGTCACCGCCGCAGTGACACCTGAGATTTCCAATAATCCTAGTGACTTCATAAGCAGTCCCTTTCGATGGCTAAACTGTTACACTACTTTACCGTAGGCAAAATCTTCTCAACATCCGTATGCGGTCTCGGAATTACATGGACTGCTACCAGCTCGCCAAGCTTTGCTGCTGCTGCCCCGCCAGTCTCCGTTGCGGCCTTTACCGCACCTACATCTCCGCGGACCATAACGGTTACCAGTCCGGAACCGATCTTCTCTGTTCCGATTAAAACTACCTCTGCCGCCTTTACCATTGCATCCGCAGCCTCGATTGCTGCTGTAAGACCTCTGGTCTCAACCATTCCTAATGCTTCCTGTGCCATTTTGTTTATCCTCCTGATTCTTTTTCCTAATTTTTGTCAAAGGCGTTTAAGCCAAACATCATCTGCGTTCCCTCATCCGGTCCGGAGATAATATAGCGCGTCACCATTCCGGTCGTCCGCTCTGCGACCTCCTGCGCCGCATCCACCGCTGCGGTCACATCCGTCACGCTGCCGCGGAACTTCACACAGATGATGAGGGGAACGGGAAGTGCATCCGCATTCGCCGGTTTGTTTCGGTCAAATGGTTCTAAGGTTACATTTGCGGCTTTGCAGCCCGCATCCGCCGCCTCAAAGGCAGTTACCAAACCAAAGACCTCTATGATACCACAAGCCTGTGCCATATGCTACCTCCAAATTATTTGTTCACAATCGCAATCTTTAAGCCCTTCATCGCAAGATTCGTCTCGAGTGCCTCGTTGATCTGCTCTAACGGGAACTTGTGAGTGATCAGCTCCTTCATGGGAAGGCCGATCGCCTGTGCTCTCTTTAAGAAATCAAAGGTGGTTACGTAGTCTCTCAGCGTGTACACCCAGGAGCCAACCAGCGTGATCTCCTTCGAGCAAAGGTCGAAGTGGGGATTGATGGTCGCGTCTCCGCCGTTGATGAAGAAGCCAAGCTCACACAGACCGCCTCCGTTGCGGATCATCTTGTAGATGTTCGCGTGCGCCTTGGGATTTCCGGTACACTGGAATGCGAAGTCCGCCAGATGGCCGCCAAACGCTGCCTCCACGCCGCCGGCGAGCGCCTCTGCACCCTGAAAGTTCATGAAGTTCACAGATTTCTCCGCGCCCATCTTCTTTGCAAATTCGAGACGCTGCTCGTTTCCGTCTACCGCAACAATGTTCTCAACGCCCATGGTGCGCAGAACCGCGATACAGATCAGACCAATGGGTCCGCAGCCCTGAACAACCACGCGGCTGTTGAAGCGCAGGATGTTCGTAAGCTTTGCCCGCTCCACCGCGTGGACAAGCACTGCACACGGCTCGATTAAGATTCGGGAATCCAGATCCAGGTCGCTCACATTAAAGAATGTAGAACCCAGCGCGCCGCGGATCAAAATGTAGTCCGCAAACCATCCGTTCAGATGGCAGTCATCGTCGGGAAGCAGACCGTATACGTCCGCACCGCCCACATTCTGTTTGTTTAAATCGTACATCGTGATGTCGGGATTATCCTTAAAGATCATACAGGTAACGATCTTATCGCCAACCTTTACCGCCTTGCCGGCAGAATCCTTTGTCACGTTCTTACCCATTTTAACGATCTCGCCGGTTCCCTCATGGCCCAGAGCTACGGGGATCAGGCTAAACGGGTCCACCTTGAACTCGTGCGCATCGGTTCCGCACACGCCGCAGCCCTCAACCTTTACGAGGATATCGTCATCGCCCACCTCGGGAATCGGGTACTCCCGAATATCAAAATGCTTCAGCTCGGTCAGCATCGCAACATGTGCAGTCTTTGGAATGCTGACAGGAGCGGATGAAGCGGCGGGACTGCTGCCCAGCGCACTGGGATCTCTCATGCCATCGAGCACTGATTTGACGATGGCCTCAATATCTCTTTCACTTACTGCCACTATTTTAGTCCTCCTATCTAATACACAAGCTGTCACTCATTACACAGCGGCGGCGCTTTGTAAAGCAGCTTGCGGATGTAAGTCCCTCGCCGGTGCGGGAAGCGATGGTGAAGGTACAAAAGCCCTCGCCGCCAAATCCGAGCGCCGCGTAGCTGGGACCGTTCTTTACGAAAATCGCCGTGTCGATCGCCTGCCCGAAGCGGGTTAAGTTCTCCACGTTCTTTGAATGCATATGTGCGGAATGGCGGCAGCCATGCTCCAGCCATACGGCCTTCTCAATCGCGTCGTCGATATCCTTCGCGCGCACGATGCCGAGAATCGGCATCATCAGCTCCTCTGAGATGAGAGGGTGCTCTTTTTCTCCCTCAAAGATGATGCAGCGGATGTTTGCCGGTGCATTCACTCCGATCATGGCAAGCAACGCCCGGGCGCTTCTTCCCACACATTTGCGGTTCAGCCTGCCGCCTGCAAGTACGACGTCAATCAGCTTCTGCTGCTCTTCCTTTGATGCCATGTAGCAGTCATCTTCCTCAAGCATCCAATGGATCAGCTCGTCACAGACACTCTCTACACACACAACCTCCTTTTCTGCGATACAGGGAAGATTGTTGTCAAAGGTACACCCGTTTACAATGTCCCGTGCAGCCTTGCGGATATCCGCTGTCTCGTCTACAAGTGCGGGCGGATTGCCTGCTCCTGCGCCGATGCCCCTCTTTCCGGATGAGAGCACTGCGGTCACAACGCCAGGACCTCCGGTAGCTGCGATCAGAGGAATGTCCGGGTGCTTCATCATAATGTTGCTGGACTCCATCGTCGGGTTTGCAAGCGAGACTGCCACGTTGCAGGGTCCTCCCACCGCAAGGGATGCACGATTGATCAGATCAATCGCATACAATGAAGTCTTAATTGCCTGAGGATGGGGACAGAACACAACCGTGTTGCCGCCTGCCAGCATTCCGATGGCGTTGCACAAAACAGTCTCGGAAGGATTTGTACAGGGGCAGATGGCGCCGATTACGCCAAAGGGTCCCATCTCAATTAAAGTAAGTCCGCGGTCGCCCGACCATGCGGTTGTCGTTATATCTTCGGTGCCGGGAGTCTTTTCCGCCAGGAGCTGATGCTTTAAGATCTTGTCTCCCACATTGCCCATCCCGGTCTCTTCTACTGCCATCTTTGCGAGGATCTCCGCGTTCTCCTTTGTCAGCTCACGAATCTTTGTGAGAATCTTCTCTCTCAGATCCATGGGCATGCGCTGCATGATTTTCTGCGCGTCCTTCGCTGCGGCAATAGCGGTGTTCATGTCGTTAAAAATACCAAGCTGCGCCTTCGGAACTTCCTCTCCGGTCTTTACCTGAGCAACGACCGCCGACACAATGGCTTTTAACTCCGCTTCACTAACTGCCATTTGGATTCCTCCTTAAATAATAGTAACAGTCCGGCCAAGCTGCCCTGTCACATGCAAAAATCCGTTAAAAATCGCTTCGCGATGGGATTTTTACACTCCTGAATCATATTCTTACAGTCAGCGCAGTAAATGCGCGGACCTGTCCGAACTATTTACTTAATATATTCCGAACTACTGCTTCGCCGAACTGTGCAAGCCCGGTATCCTGCGCCTCGCTGCCTCCGCTGACGCCGAGGCCCCCGATACACTCCCCGTCCTCCGTAAGAATCGGGATACCGCCGCCAAAAATGACGATCCTGCCCTGGTTCGTCTGCTGAATCCCGTAAAGCTCTCCGCCGGGCTGGCAAAGCTCCTTCAGCGCCGTCGTGGGCATCTTGAGCGCTGCACATGTGTACGCCTTCTGGAGCGCCACATCAAAGCTCGCGATGTAGGAATCATCCATGCAGTGGACAGCTACCGGATTGGCTCCTCTGTTCGCTACGGCGATGACTGCCTTCACACCCATCTGCGCCGCCCGCTGCTCAACGGCCAAAATCAGCTCCTTCGCCATATCAAGCGTAATATCACTGCAGGTGCGCGTAGGCACCTGCCCGTGCTGATCCATGGCCTTTTCCTTTACAATGGATTCAACGATTTTTTTGATTTCCAGTTCGTTCATAAATTATTTTAATCCCAACTGAGCCATTACCTTCTTTGTGATATCTGCTACCAGCTCGCTCTGCTCAGCCGTCGATGCGGAATGTCCGCCGCACTTTCCGCCACAGTTATGGCAGCTGGGCTTGCCCTCCTTTGTATTCGGGCAGAGATTCGCGGGATGACGTCCCTGCATACCGAACTGACGGCGGATCTCATAGAGGTCCTCCACCTGCTCAGGTGTGAACTCCTTCGGGCCGCCAAGCATTCTTGACTGATACAGCAACTGTGCGTAGAACTCTACGGACTCCATCTTTAAGTAAGCTGCAAGCAGGGAATCAGAGTAAGTCAATGCACCGTGATTCTCAAGCAATACCGCATCGAAATACTGTACGTACTCAGAAACCGCATCGGGAATCTCCATTGTGGAGGGTCTGCCGTATTTTGCGATCGGCACGCATCCAAGGGCGATAACTGCCTCCGGCATAATCGGCTGTGTCAGGGGAATACCTGCAATCGCAAAAGAGGTCGCATACATGGGATGCGCATGTACAACGGATTTTACATCGGGGCGCTCCTCGTAAACTCTCAAGTGCATCTTGATCTCAGATGAGGGCTTGAAACCGGGGTTTGCCTGGATAATGTTGCCCTTCAGGTCAACCTTGCAGATGTACTCGGGTGTCATGAAGCCCTTTGATACGCCGGTCGGTGTACAAAGAATCTCATTGTCGTTGATCTTTACAGAAATGTTGCCGTCATTTGCAGCAACCATGTTTCTGTCGTAGATTCTCTTTCCGATGTCACAGATTTGTTTTTTGATTTCGTATTCTGATACCATAATGATCCTCCTTCAATTTTTTATTTTCCTTATGGTTTCCTAACTGATTCTAATTATAGTACAAGTACCTCAGACAGTCAACAACAATCTGTCAATTAATGTGGTTTTCCGTTGTTTTTTTTGTGTTTTTGTGAGATTTATCAAGATATCACGCCGTCAACCATCGTGCTGGCTCCGGGAACTTAGCCCTGACCCCTTAGTTTTTTGTTCTTCGTCCTTTGTTCTTTGCTCCTGGTTCTTAGCCCTTAGTTCGTAACTCCTGACTTTGCCCCTTCATCCTCCGATCTGTCCCTTCAGCCCGGCCCTTCTTACTTCTTCCAGCAGCTCCTGCATCAGCTGCGGAGAGGGTGTTTCCACATCACCCATCGGATAGGGGCGGCCCAGCCCCTCGTACTTGTCCCGCCCGAACTGGTGGTACGGCAGCAGGTGCAGTTTTTCCACGCCCGGAAGGCTTGCAGCGTACTGAGCAATGGCACGGATCTCCATAGGAGTCGCGTTGAACGTGGGAATCACCGGCACGCGGATGATGAGCTTTGTATTGTACCCGCTTGTGGCGATTTTTTTTGCGTTTTCCAGCATAAGCTCGTTGGATCTTCCGGTGAACGCCTTATGCTTCTCCGGCTCCATATGCTTGATGTCCATCAGGTAAAGGTCGAGGTTTTCCAGGAACCGGCGGATCGTGTCAAATTCAGCGCACGCCATGGACTCCATTGCGGTATGTATGCCGTGGGCGCGCAGACCTTTAAGGAGCGCCGCGCCAAAATCCGGCTGACAGAGCGATTCGCCGCCCGAGAGCGTCACGCCGCCGCCGCTCTTGCGGTAGTAGATCCGATCCTTCTCCACTTCGTCAAGCATCTCCTCCACGGTCACGTCCCGCCCGTAGGTCACAAGCTCCCCCGCCCGCATCATCGTCTCGATCTTGTAATTCTGCGATTCGGGATTGCAGCACCACTTACAGCGGAGCACGCAGCCCTTTAAAAAGACGATCGTGCGGATGCCGGGGCCGTCGTGGATGCTGTAGCGCTGGATGTCAAAGATCCGTCCCGTTACCTTCAAATAATCCTGTTCCATAGTTCCTCCGATGTTCTTATGTGGGTTTGTGTTGGTTTCTATCATAATTATAGGTTTGTTTTGTTTGGATGTCAATAGACTACCTTGTTTCCGGTTAGGTTACCACCGTATATCGAATAGCATGTACTGGTAGTGTGAGAGGGGCGATGAATCTCCCCTACACAGCTTCCTCCATTTTTTCACTTTCCTGCCGGAAGGATGGTTTATGCATTGAAAAATTACTGATTACCAAAAAATTGATTCTGTAACGCTAACCACAGCCCGGCATCGATGTCGGCTGCGGCGATGTTACTTGTGTCACAGATCAATTAAGGCCCAGAAGAAATACTTCCTCTGAGCCTTATATGATCTTACTCTGTGAACCGGGTTCAGCTGCTAATACGATACACACGAAATAACCCTATGTTTCGCTTGCCTGTTTTCCATCATCCGCATGCGTCCACGATTACTTTTTGTCAAGATCTCCGGTTTTTCACAGGCAATCATACCCTCAGCGGACAAGGGGACCTGTTCCCATATTCCCTTTGCCCGAGTCATCTATTTCTCCGCAAGTACAGTTTCCCCATCCTTGCAGGCATCTCCCTCGCGTGTATACTCCTTATCCTTCCAGTACCACCACTTCAGCTTTTCAGGGTCATGCGCCTCATGCTCCGCAAAGTAGACGGCAAGCCGGAACACATACAGGATGCACCGATCCTCCTGAAAGCCCTTGTAGAGGCAATCCTTCACATAAAGCTCCTCCGGATCCTTTCCCCGCAAATCCTCCACCGTCTCAATCCCGATGTGGCGCAGATGCTGTTCAATATTTTTCCCTACACCGGGGATCATTTTCAGGTCACCGCCTCTTTTGTCCGACATGACCTCCGCTCACGCTTTCCAAAGACCGTGCAGGTTGCAGTAAGCGTATACCGCCTCCACCTCGTCGCCCTCGCAAATGGCAAAGCATACCTCGGGTTTGTCCTCCGGCTGCAGGGCCTTCCGCTGATTTCCCTGCTTCGTCTGCAAGGATACCCACTCGATGTAATGCGCGGGCAGCATCGGGTGCTCAACAGACCCAACAGTGACCTTTACAAGACTGCCCTCTACCTTGTATGCAGGAACGTGCTTTTCAACCGCCGCATCAGTCGTACCGGGTACGATCTCCTTCATCTCCTCGCCGCAGCACATAACCGGAACACCTGCATCCTTCACCATTGCTACAATATTTCCACAGTGTTCGCAAATATAAAATTTCTGTTCCATCATATATATTTTCCTCCTCTTGTAATTAATAATTTTCTCCACTGATTTCAAAATAGCTCTGCGGATGAGCGCAGACCGGGCAGACCTCCGGGGCCTTCATGCCAACGACAATGTGTCCGCAGTTTCTGCACTCCCACACTTTTACCTCGCTCTTCTCAAACACAGCGGCCGTCTCCACGTTCTTCAGCAACGCGCGGTAGCGTTCCTCATGATGCTTCTCGATCGCCGCTACCATGCGGAACTTTTCCGCCAGCTCGGGAAATCCTTCCTCCTGTGCCGTTTTTGCAAAGCCCTCATACATGTCCGTCCACTCATAATTCTCGCCGTCAGCCGCAGCTGCAAGGTTTTCGGCAGTGTTCCCGATCCCTTTTAGCTCCTTGAACCACATCTTGGCGTGCTCCTTCTCATTGTCCGCCGTCTTCAGAAACAGCGCCGCGATCTGCTCATAGCCTTCCTTTTTTGCCACAGACGCAAAATATGTATACTTGTTTCTCGCCTGAGACTCCCCGGCAAATGCCGCCTCCAGATTTTTCTCTGTCTGAGTCCCGGCATAAGTGTTTTTCACCATTTTTGTTTCCTCCTGATCCTGTTTTTCCGGCCCTATTTCCCTCGCGGCTGCACTTTGCTTTCCGCGGGAGCCGTTCTTAATATGATACCATTGAAAGCGCCGGGATTCAAGCTGAAATGAAGAGCCGCCCTAAAATAAGCGCCACTGACGCTTAGGACCGCTTCGCGAAGCCCAAACTGCAAGCTGAATCATGTTTTCCCGCAGCCATGCAGCAAGTGCGTCCCCAGAAGGCATGCTATGATCCGGGTGTGAAACGTAACGGCGCGATCATCAAAGAGCCGGGAAAAGCGAAGATGTTGTTGCCAACGCCTGCCACCGGACGTATAATGAAACACACAGACATCGACTTTTGGAGGAGGGCATATGAACTACAAAACGGCAATTTCCGGCATGGAAGACGCGATCCACAACGTTTTGCACATGGCGATCAAAACGGTTTACCCAAAATATTACCCGATGGAAGTGGTAGATTTCTTTTGCAGACACCACAGCCGGGCGCACATTTCCGAAGGCATCGCGACCGGAAACACTGGCGTGCTGACAAACGGCGACAAGATCATCGGAACAGGCTGCTTCGACGCGAACCATATAACGGGAGTGTATGTGCTGCCCGCTTATCAGGGACAGGGCTGTGGCTCGCACATCATGGACTGCCTGGAAGCTGAGATTGCGAAAAAATACGACACGGCGGTTTTGGATGCCTCGCTTCCCGCCGCCTGCCTCTACGAGCACAGAGGCTATAAAACCGTCGGACACGGGATTTATGAGCTGGAGCATGGCGTAAAACTCGTCTATGAAATAATGGAAAAGCCACTCAGAAGGCCCGCACATATATGACACTGACCGTAGGAGCATGCGGATCAGAAATCTAAAATCAGACCCGTGATAAAACAAATGATAAAATTTTTCAAACTGCCTCATTGCATACACGTATTCTTTAAGGTATGCTTATGCGCAGGAGGTATGGATTTATGGCAAACGAAGAAAAAAAGGATTTTAACGCGATGCTCCGCGACAGCAAAGACATGCCGAAATTTCAGACGATCACGGACAAAAAAGCATTGAAACATACGGCGGAAGCATTACCCGGTCCGCATCCGCGTGCAAAAGCTTTACGAACACGAAGTTCGACTCCGACCAAAACGCCTTCACATCCTCTAACTTGTTCATCTCATCCGTAAACCACGCCCGTACTGCGTTCGACTCCGCTTTCATGGCGCGGTAATACTCCTGATCCTTCACCGCCGCAATCGCGATTTCCCGGCTGATGCCGCTGGCGCGAAACAGCGGAAGGTCCAGCCCGATCGTCCGCCGCACTCTTATAGTAGCTCCACCCGGGTGTGGGAATAAGCACCCGGCCGCCCTCGTTTAGCACAATGCTGAAAATCGACTTGATGACCTCCGCCAAGCCGTTATGCACGAAAATATTGTTCGCAGAAATCCCTGTGGACTCCGCCAGCGCATCCAAAAGCGCATCGCTGTGTGTCAAATCGTAATCGTACACCTTTTGACACTGTTTTTTTCATCAAAATTGTTGTAAAATATAGTTATCATCTGTAATATTGCCAGCATAATCCTCGCATATAGTTAAAACCTTATCATCAACAACAGCATACAGATCCTCATATTTCCCGCCAACAATTCTGGCCGGGGAATGGGAAGTAGTAGCATTCATTAAAGCTGAAAAAGCATCAGGAAATTGAGATGACTTACTCTCGCTAAGATTCCGTCCCTTCAGATTTTTGTTGTGCGTCAACATGGTTAAAGTGCTTTTATAATTGTACACTCCAATAATATAAATTGCAATTCTGATAGAAATACTCTGGTTCAGATAGATGAACGTAAATCAGAATCGGATGTGGTTGTCTTTGACAACATTTTTATGTCTTCATGCACAAACCTCCACCAGCTCCTCCAGCCGGAAGGAATATATTAATTTCTGCCTGACCTCCTTACCGGTTGCCGCCGCCAGCGCTCTGGCATAGAGATCCATCTGTGTCTGGTAGCGGTCTATGAGCTGTCCCGCCTCTTTCACGGCATCGGTCTTGTAGTCGAGAAGCACCAGCGCCCCATCCTCCTCAAAATAGAGATCGATGATACCCTGAACCAGCACCAGCTCGTCACTGTCGATCGCCGGGTCCGCCTCCCGTGCCGGAATGCCCATGACAAAAGGCTGTTCCCGATAAAGTCCCCCGTTATGATGCGCCTGCATAATCCGATTGGCGAGATCAGACTTTAAAAAGTGCCACACTTTTTTTACTTCGATAAGTGCCGCCGTCTCGTCGCTGATGCGTCCACGCGTCCGCAGCTCCTCCAACTGGCGCCCTACCTCCGAAAATGCAAAATTTTCGGCAAGCGCCCCGTAATCGATACACTCCATAAAGCGGTGCATCGCCGTGCCACGCAGTGCTCCGGGATGTATCTGCTCCCCGTTCGAACCGCTTCCTCTCATTCCGTCCACAGACGCATCCATTTGCACATCCCGGTTCAGCCGGTTCCTTACTGCATCCACCTTCTGCCCTGACAGCACCACAATCTGATCCAGCCGTTCCACAGTCCGATCCGACGATTCCGCGGGTTGTCCCGGCAGCTCTGCAATCTGTCCCGGCAAAGCTGCACACTTTCCTGAAATCGCTTCCTCACGTACAAACAGCGGTACACAGGAATCGACCGCATCCTCCTTCGCATACCACGCCAGTGCTTCTTCGTCCCCCGGCTCTAAAATCATGTTCCGGCGCTTGATTTCTGAGACGGAGATCTTTGTGCGCATGGACACCTCTGCCTCGTAAGGGTACACCGCCTCAAGCCGCTTGTCGATCTCATCGTAGAGCGCCCCGTCCACCGACGTCAAAGACTCCAGAAGCTGCTCCTTTTCCACATAGCGCTCGGTCTTTTCTAAGGTATCCATCAGCTGAAAATCCCCCGCCTCATACGTCTCGATGCAAAATCGAGCCGGCGAGATTTCGCGATGCCCACCACACTGTAGGTGCGGTGGGTCAGGAATATCCTCAGGCGTTTCCTCCGCAAGCTTCGCATGCCCGCCACAGTGTGTATGCGATACGTCATGGTCGGCTTGCTTATTGCTGGCAGACGATTGTTCATCAGCATCCCCGCAAGAAATCGAATGCACAGCGTCAGCCACAGACCCCTCCCGGCAGTCCCGTACATCTGAGACACTCGCATATACCCCCGGCAAAATCCAGTCCAGATAGCATCCGGCCTCCCGCCGGTCCAGAAAAGAAGCCTCCTGCTTTGACTCAAGCTCATAACGGGAAAGTGCAGCCTCCAGATTCTTTAACGTCCCCGTCAGAATCAACTGTTCCTTTGCCCGGGTTAACGCCACGTAGAGCACGCGAAGCTCCTCGCCGATATTGTCCCCTGCAATGCGCGACGCAATCATCTCCTTTAAGAGCGTCGTGCGCTTTCTGTGCTTTTTCCGCTCCACTCTTGAAAGCCCCACGCCAAAGGTACTGTCCAGAATCATCGCCTCTGTACTGTCCCTCTTGTTAAACTTTCTGCCAAGGCCGGAAACAAACACCACCGGAAACTCCAGTCCCTTGCTCTTGTGTATGCTCATGATGCGCACAACATCCTCATTTTCACCTGTCACATCCGCTTCGCCAAAATCAACCTCGTATTTCTGAAGCTGCTGCATGTATCGAATGAACGAAAACAAACCCTTGTAGCTCGTGCGCTCAAAGCTCACCGCCTGATTTAAGAGCATCTCCACATTCGCCAGACGTTTCTCCCCCGCAGGCATCGCCCGCACAAGGTTCAAATACCCGCTCTCCCGCAAAACCTGATCCAGCAGATCATGGATGCTCAGATGCCTTGCCCGCTCTCTGTAATCCTTCAAAACCGTTAGAAAATGCAGCGCCTTATCCTTTAACACAGCATCCCCGCCGTTTTCTGCATAATCCGTTATGCAATCGTAGAAGAAAAAGTGATCGGAAGAAACCCGGATGCGCGCCAGCTCCTCACTGGAAAAACCAAAAAAGAGGCTGTGCAGCAGTGCCGCCAGCGGAATGTCCTGCAGGGGATTGTCGATCACCTGACACATGGCCAGCACGGTCTGAACCTCCGTAGCGCTGAAATATCCGGTCTGTGACATGCGGTGCGACGGAATACCTCTCCCGGCAAGCTGCTCCGTCAGCTCATCCCCCCACGAACCGGGAGAACGCAGCAGAATGACGATATCCGAGTAGCGCACCGGCCGAAAGCCTCCCTCTCCGTTGGAAATTTTCTGCGTCTGCATAACGCGGCAGATCTCCTCTGCAATCAGCGCTGCCTCAAGTGCCCTTGCATTGTCCGCACCGCCCTCCTCAAGCGCCTCCGGGTCTGCATCTGTCAGCAGTATCCGCGTCCCAAAGCTCTGTCTCTCATCCACCGGATACTCCGCGCCCGCGCGAAGCGATGCCTCCGCATCATAGTCCACACCGCCCACATCCCGCTTCATAATCCGGTAAAACAGGTGGTTGACACTCTCCAGCACCTGCGGACGGCTGCGGAAATTCTGATGGAGACAGATTTTTCTGCCGGACACGTCATCCATCCCATAAGTATCATATTTTTCCATAAAAAGCTCCGGTCGCGCAAGCCGGAAACGGTAAATACTCTGTTTCACGTCCCCCACCATAAACCGGTTGTGCCGCCCGCCGCCTCCTGACACTGCGGACAGAATCGTCTCCTGCACATAGTTGGAATCCTGATACTCGTCGATCATGACCTCATCAAAAAGAGCCTGAAACTCCCGCGCAACCTCCGTCGGCTCCTTCGTCTCTTCGTCCACTAAAATGCGCAACGCCATGTGCTCAATGTCGGAAAAATCCAGAAGTCCCAGCTCCTCCTTTTTCCTGCGGTATGCATCTGCAAAAGACAGGGTCAGCTTCGAGAGCACCCCCACAGACCTTTCAAGAGCAGCCAAATCCGAAAGCTGTGCAGCAAGCGGCAAGGCAAAAAATTTTTTGTGAAGCTTTCCCAGCTCTGTCTTCACCTGTGTCCGCAGCGATTTCACCAGCTCCTGCGCGGACTTGTCCCCGGAAAATCCCCGTCTTGCCGTGAGCCTTCCGTAGTCGATACCAAAAAGCGCCTCCCCCAATGCGTCGTAATCATCGACTTTTCGCACCAGATCCACCTGCTCAATCAACCCTTCCATGTTTTCCAGATACATGTCCGGTCCCTCCGGCTCCAGACAGAGACGCCTCGCAAGAAGCAGCCGGTCACGCTCCCCGCCGATCACTGCGCGGATGTAATCCTTCAGAGAAGAAAGCCAGCTCCCCGGCGCTTCCAGCGCCTCCGCTGTCAGCATTTCCCGTCTGTAGGGACGGGCAAGCCCCGCCAGCCACTCCTCACTCCACGGATAGCTCTGGGCATAGTCGTAAAGCCTGCGCACCATGTCCGCGACAGGCGCATCGCTTTTTGCACTTGCATAATCATCTGCAAACGCAAGGAAATCCTCATCCCCTTCCTCGTACCACTGTTCCAGCACGCTGCTCAACACATCTTCCATGAGAAGAGAAAGCTCCGCCGGATCCCCTACACGAAAACCCGGGGCAAGATCGATACACTGGAAATAATTTTTTACAACGTAGAGGCAAAAGCTGTCGATGGTCGTAATCTGGGCATGGTGCACAAGGGTATACTGTCGGTGCAGATAGGCGTTGTCGCGTTCCTCGTCCATGCGCGCCTCGATTGCCTTCGCCACGCGCTCGCGCATCTCCGCCGCCGCCGCCTTTGTAAAAGTTACCACGAGCAGACGGTCAATATCCACCGGATGCGATTCGTCCAGCACCCGCTGTATGATGCGCTCCACCAGCACCGCAGTTTTTCCGCTGCCCGCAGCCGCCGACACCAGCAAATCACAATCCCGGACGTTTATGGCATCCTGCTGCTCCCTCGTCCACGTTACACTCATCGTTTGCACCTCCCACGCTTCCCGTCAAATATTCCGACATGTCCGCCGTCACACTTGTTTCCCCATTTCGTCCGCCGCCACTTTCTACAACATCCATTAACCATCCCAATTTCTTCACGGTTACGCCTGTCTCACACTCTGATGCGCCTCTTTTTTACAACCCGGCAGAGCTCCCGGCTTTCTTTCCTGCTATTTTTACCTCAAATCCCGCACGAACTCTCTTTACACACCGCCCACTGACCTCCCGGATTGTTCCACGGCTATTCCAGCTCCATATCCCGTCCAGCCTTTCTTTCCCCATCCTCGCTGCCGACGCCGCCTGCATCCGCCGTCCGCGCCGTCTCCTCCATCATCTCCAGAATCTCCGCCTCCGACATATTTTTATCCATCCTTCGGTAGCCGCAGCCCCGGAGCCGCTCATCAAAGCCGCAAATACTCCGGTAACCGCACCACTGGCACGCCGTCTTTCCCTTCATCTCATAAGGGCTTGCCGCGATCTCCCCCGACATCATCCTTTTGCCCAGCGCCGTGACCGTGCGGTTTACATAGTCGCTGATCACCCCAAACTGCTCTGTGGAATACGCTTTTGAGGTTTTGGAAAGCGCTCCGCTTTTTGTGCGGCTCACTGGAATCACATCGGATTTGTCGGTAAAACCGGTGTCCATAGCGCCGAAAACCTCCGGATCATCGTTCACGATCCCGTCCAGCTTCAGCTTTTCAAACACACCCTGCCAGATCTCCTCCTCGCTCACCGCCCCCTCTGTCTCAAGCACCGGCTCGTCCACATGGTAATAAAAAATGCCCGCAGGAAGCACACCCCCGTCCTCCTGTTTCCGACGCATCAGCTCCATGGCTGCATTCAAATATACCACCAGCTGCAGCTGCAGCCCATGGTACAAAGACAACAGGGAGAACTTTGTCTGTCCCGATTTGTAGTCGATGATCTTAACGTACAGATCGTCATCCTTTTCCATGACATCAACACGGTCGATGCGCCCTCTCAGTTGCATCCGCTCCTCCTGACTGAGCGTAAACTCCTGAACGTTCAAGCCCTCCGCCATGCCAAAGCCCACCTCATAGTCGGCGGGCAAAAACCGTCCCTTTCGCACCTGTCCGGTCAGAATATCCACCGTCTGATGCAAAAGCCGTTCCATGCGCCCGGTCAGATAGCGGTTTTTCGCAGAGGTTAAGAGCGCATCGTTCCGGCTGGTGGCCAACGCATGCTCCATAGCCGCCTTTCCAAGCCTGCGGCGCTCCTCCTGGGGCACACAAAACCAGTCGAACCTGCTCTCCGCCAGCCCGCGCCCATAATATTCCAGCGCCGTGTGCACCAGATTTCCGAAATCGACCGCCTCAAACGTATTTTCCTCCCGCGGCCGAAGTCCCAGCCCATAGGTCAGAAAATGCTCATAGGCGCAGGCTGCAAACCGCTCCAGACGCGTGACGCTGCTGCTAAGCACACTGCCATAGAGCAGACGGCTCACCTCTCCCGAGAGCTGCTCCGCCTCAAAAGAATAAAATGCCGCAGACAAAAGCTTCCCAAGAGGTTCCTGCCAGTCCGCCTGCTTTCCGTACCACGAAAGTAGCGCACGCCACGTTTCTCCCGCCATACCCGCCTTTGCCTCGTCAAGCCCCACCGTCAGATAGCGGAACGCCGCCGGCTTCGCCGCGATTTGCTCCATCGGAGGCACAATCCCGCCATCCTGCACGCGAAGCCCCGGAAACATGCGCAAAATCATTCCGATCAGATAGGAACGCCGCCTTGCCGCGCCGTCCGCTCCACATCCCGCAAAGGTGAGATAAAGCCGCTCGGAGGGCTTTGTCATATTCAAATACAGGTAAAATCGCTGAATAAAGGCCCGCTCCCTCGCAGTCGGCGCCAGCTCATAGTCTGCACTGACAAGCACCTCCCGCTCCAGCTGGCTTAAAATCCCGCCGTCCCCGCTCGTTTTCGGGATGACTCCGTCATTGACGCCGAGGAAAAAGAGCACCCGGATGTCCTCCAGGCGGGTGCGCTCAATATCTCCGATGAGCACCCGGTCAAACCCCGGCGGAATGTCCGCCACCTCGGCAGCCTCAAACCCCGCCTCCAGAACGCTGATATACTCCTCCAGAGGAAGCACCTCATCACGAAGAAGTCCTGCCAGCTTGTCAAACAAATCCATAGCAATGCGCCAGATACGCGCATCCTCCTTCTGCTCCAGCCCAAAAACCATCATCAGATCATAGAGCGCCCGGGTGCGCGCCGCCGCCCCCGCCTCTACTCCCGTCATCACCTCTGCATAGGGCAAAAGCGCCTCCATCAGCTCTGCGCGCTTTGCATTCAGCCGCTCCAGCCCCTCCGCGTCAAGCCACTGAGGAAGGCGCACCCATTTCCGGTTCCATCCGCTCTTTCCGCAAATACCGTATGCCATGATGTAGTTTTCCAGCAGATCCGTCTCTCTCTCGTCGATGGGGAGCAGCCCGGTCTTTAAGACACGCATCATGCTCTCATAAGAAAAATCCCTTCTTGCAACCTCAAGAAGTCCCCGCACGCACTCGATCAGCGGATGGTAGAGAATCGGATGCGCCTGGTCGAGGAAAAAAGGCAGCTCGTACTCTGAAAACACCTGCTGCACATAGGGTGCAAACAGCTCCACGTCACCTGTGACAATGGCCATCTGCTGATAGCGCATCCCCTCTCTGACCAGCCGCCTGATCTCCCGGGCCGCAAAGCGCAGCTCTTCCAGAGGCCTGGAAAAGCCCAGTATCTGTAACTGCATCTGCTCCTCCATATCACCGTCATAGGGGTTTTGATGCAGACGAAACAGATTTTGCTCCAGGTGAAAGAGCACCGGTGCTTTCACAAAACGGCGTTTATCCCCATCGTTTAAAATAACAGGCGCTGCAACCGTAACGCCTGTTTCCTGCGCGAGCTTTAAAAGCACACGGATCGTCTTTTTCGGCAGGAAAAACAGCTGCTCCACGTCCATCCTGCCGTAAAAATCCTCCCCCGCATCAATCGTAAGCGCCACATAAATATCCCGCACCACCGGAAACGCCTCGGAGAGAAAGGTCTGCTGCACCGGCGTAAACCCGGTGAATCCGTCAAAAATAAGCACCGTATCGTCAAAGAGCTTCGACTCATGCACAAGCTCTGCCAGATATTCCACGACCTCCTCCGCCAGAAGATAGCCGCCCTGAATCTCCCTTAAAAAAGCCTCGTACAAAAGCCGGATATCCGCAAGCTTCGCAGCCAGAAGGGGTGACACCCGCTCCTCCTTTGCCATCTCGCTCAAAAGCTCCGGCGCGATGCGGTACTGCGCAAGCTCTGTCAGAAAGGACTTGATCTCATCGATGTATCCCATCTTGTGCAGGCTGCCCGAGAGCACGGAAAGCTTCCCGAACAGCTCCCCCGCCAGCTTCTGCAGAATCAGATTTTTTCCCGTATCCTCCAGCACCTGCAGCGTGTCCTTCCCCAGCTCCCCGAACACACGGTAAGCCAGCCGCTTAAAGCTCAGCACATCCACATTCAAAATCGCATGGTTTTTCTGACGCTTCACAAACTCCCGCTGCGTCGCC
The DNA here is from genome assembly GCA_949132985.1 of uncultured Lachnospiraceae bacterium. Lineage (GTDB taxonomy): Bacteria > Bacillota > Clostridia > Lachnospirales > Lachnospiraceae > W0P33-017. Next base: position 23,587 of record CASCGD010000013.1, on the reverse strand, counting down.
GCCGTAAACTGCTCCGGCACCAGAACATAATAAGTACGCCCCGGATTCGCCGCTGCCTCCTTCAAAATATGCTCATATAAGTAGTGGGATTTTCCTGCCCCGGAATTACCCAAAATAAGATGTAACGACATAACAACTCCCCCCACTACTCACTCCGCAACGCGTCAATCGGATTCAGCGCCGCTGCCCGCTTCGCCGGCATATACCCAAAGAGCACCCCGATCCCCGCCGATACGCCAAAGGCAATGGCCACCGCACTAGGCGTGGGCGAACAGCTCATGCCGATGGCATTCCCCAGCGCGGTGGTCGCCACACCGCCGATGATGATCCCGACGCCGCCGCCGATGGTGGAAAGCACGCCCGCCTCGATGACGAACTGCTTTTTGATATCCTTCTGCCTCGCGCCGAGGGATTTGCGAATGCCGATCTCCCGGGTACGCTCGCTGACCGACACGAGCATAATGTTCATGATGCCGATGCCCGCCACCAGCAACGAAATTCCGGCGATGCCTACCAGTATGTTTTTCATGACACCGACCATATCATCCATGATATCCAGCATCTGCGCCATATTTGCCACCCGGTAACAGTCGCTGTCGTGAAAAAATCCATATAAAAAGTCCTCCAGCACCTGCTGTGCCTCTGTGGACTGCTCGGTGTTTGCCATTTTTAACGTATAGCCGGATGGCTCGGCACTGCCCGAAGCCCTCCCGACCACCGTGTAGGGCGCATAGATGCAGTCATCCGCAGAATAGCGCGTTGAATCACCCTTTTCCTTCAGCAGTCCGATGACCGTATACTCCTCAGCACCAAATTTCAGCTTTTTCCCGACCGGATCGGCCCCGTTAAAGAACTCATTACACACATACGTGCCAATCACACAAACCTTGCTGCGGGAGAGCATGTCCGCATAGGCAAGGAAACGTCCCTTGTCTATGGTCAGGGACTGGATCGCTGCGTAGCTCTCGCTCACACCGGAAACCCCCTGGTCTTTCATGGTTTTATCTCCCTGACGCACCGTCATGTAGATGGTCGAGGACGGCGAAAGATCGGAAAAATCCTCCGGATGCTCCTCCAAAAAACCATACATCTGATCGTCGGTGAGCATCTTGGAACCCTTTCCCGTAAAATTAACCGAAATGGTATCCGCGCCAAGATCCGAAAAGGAACCCATCGTATAACCGATCATGCCGTCCATGAGGGAGATCATGGCAATAACTGCGCCCACGCCGATGATCATGCCCAGCATCGTGAGAAACGCCCGCATCTTGTTGCTGATGAGGCTTGAAAATGCCATAAGAAATGCCTGTGAAGTTTTCATTGCTCTGTCACCTGCCCTTTGTAGTCGTCGCTGCTGCCATCAAAAATCACCTTCCCGTCGTGAATACGGATGATACGCTTTGCCTCCACCGCAATGGAATTATCATGTGTAATAATAACGATTGTGTTGCCCTCGCTGTTCAGCTCCTTCAAAAAGTCCAGCACATCCCGGCTTGTTCTGGAATCCAAAGCCCCCGTCGGCTCATCCGCAAGAATCAGCGACGGGTTTCCCACCAGCGCCCGCGCAATGGAAACGCGCTGCTGCTGCCCGCCGGAAAGCTGGTTCGGATATTTTTTCCACACATCCCCCAGCCCGACCTTTGTGAGCGAGGCAATCGCCCGCTCCCTGCGCTCAAAATCCCCGATTCCCGCGTAGAGCAGCGGAAGCTCCACATTTTTTACAAGGTTCATCTTTGGGAGCAGATTGTACTGCTGGAAGACAAAGCCGATCTGCCGGTTTCGAATGGCCGCCAGCTCATTGTCCGTCATGGAGCCGACATCGATACCGTTTAAAAAATATTTCCCTTCAGTCGGCACGTCGAGCGCGCCAATGATGTTCATGATCGTCGACTTTCCACTGCCGGATTTCCCGACGATGGCCACCATCTCACCCGGATCGATTGCAAAAGAAATGCCATCGTTTGCACGCACCTGGACATCACCCATCTGGTAGATCTTGTAGATATCCTGAAGCTCAATCAGATGTGAATGTTCGGACATATCCCGATCTGCTTTTCCAATTTTTTTCCGGTTACTCCACTTCATCCGTTTCTTCCTCATAATAATATTCGTCGGTGCCCATCATCAGGCCGTACATATCCGTCATCTCTGCCCTTGGCACATATACCTCGTCCTCCGGCTTTAATCCGGATAAAATCTGCACGTAGGAATCACTGCTGATGCCTACCGTCACCTTCACCTCATGGAAGCCCGCCGGAACCCCCGCTTCCAGCGCTTCGGGCGACGTCTCCTCTCCCTTGGCATTTTTCAGATATACAACCTCCCCCCGCATGAGTGCGTCAACCGGGATGCACAGCGCATCCTTCTCCTCTTTTAAAACAATAGTTGCGGACACATTCATACCCGGAAGCAGGTCGCCGACCTCGTCCAGCTCCACAGTCACGGGGTACTCCGTCACGCCTCCGGTGGTGTTTGCCTCCAGGCTGATATTTGTGATATGCCCTGTCAGCTCCACGCCCTCCAGCGCATCCGCCTTCACCGAAACCTCCTGTCCCACCGAGATTTTGAGCACATCCAGCTCGTCGACCTGCATCTTGAATTTTACCTTGGACATGTCGTAAATAACCGCAAGGGAAGCGTTATAGGACGCGTTAATGTTGTCGCCCTTCTTCGCGTTTTTTGTGATGACGGTACCGGAGATCGGTGCGGTGACACTGTAGTCATCCAGGCTCTTTTTCGCGCTCTCAAGCTGGTTTTTTGCACTCTCCAGGCTCAGCTTCGAGCTGTTTACCCCATCTCCTACGGTGCCGTCCTTCAAAATGATATAGGCCGCGCCTTTTCTGAGATATCCGCCCTCTCTGATATTCAGCTTTGCAATCGTGCCGCTGCCGCCTGCGGTGAGCGTCCCCTCGGATTTCACCGAGAAGGTTCCCTCGCTGTTGCAGTCCACCCCGTCAATGCGCGCCGTGCCGATAGCTCCCGACGCGATACCGCCGGGATTGCTGACCTCAATGGTCACATAGGTGACGACCATGTTTCCGTCCAATACCGCATCCGTCGGGGAGATCGATACGACCTTCCCCCGCAGCCGCTCACTCTCATCCCCCACATACACCGACGCATGGCCGCCGACCCAGCTTTTTTTTACATCCGCCGCGTTAAAAGGCACCTCCAGCACCATCGTCGTGTTGTCATAGATATCCGCAATCGTCATTCCCGCCGCAATCTTATCGCCGGCAGACACATAGAGCTTCTTCACATAGCCCTCCTGGTCGGAGGTGAGGGTAAGATCATCCGTGCTCTTCCTTTTTGACTCCACCGCGTCGCTGTAGCTCTGCTGTGCCTGACGCACGCCAAGATTTGCAGACTTTATGTTATCCTCCACATTTTCCGTGGAAAACTGATACAATAGCTGCCCCTTTTTCACCACATCGCCCTCCTCAAAAGGCGCGTCGGTAATCTCGCCCTGCACCAGCGGTGTAATCGCATACTGGTCGTTGGGCGTGATGGTTCCTGTTCCCGTGAGTGTCACCTGCAAATCCTGCACCAGGGGCTGACTCGTCTGATACATGCCCTGCATCATCTCGTCCGCCTTGCTTTTCAGCAAACGCGGCACTGCCACAAAAATCACGATAGCCAGCAGAACAACTGCAATAAGTCCTTTATAATGTCGTTTAAAAAAATTTCGTATTTTGTCCTTCATAGTATTATGTAATCCCGCCGCTTTTTCCTTTTTTATAAAAATTTATGTTCGGTTACTTTGCCTTTGCGACGATCACGCGCACCCTTCCTCCGGTGGCCGCGTCGTAGTACGCCGTCAGCTCATAGTTGCTCAGACTCATCACCTTCGAGAGCTCCGTCAAATAGTAGGCGGAACCTTTTTTCAGGTATACACCGGCCCCGTCGGCGATAGCATATGCATTTTTCCCGTTGGAGACTTCCGTCAGAGTGACGGATGTCACACTGATATATCCCAGCGCCCTGACGCTCGTAATCATACCGGCTGCGTCAAAGCCGAACTGTGCCGGCCCCACATAGCCCTGCATTCCAAAGGTCTGTCCGTTGCTGTTTCCAACGCCATTCTCCCCGTCGATCAGATAGCTGTAGGTACCCATAAACGTCATCGTCCCCGGACTGGACACCTCGGTGGCCGAGAGGAGAATCCCGTAGCGGTAGCTGTCCCCGGTCACGCCGCGGATGATAAGATCCGTGATCTCCTTATCTGCATTCACATGATAATACAAAATGTTTGAGGCGTTGATCGTCAGTCCCGCCAGGCGGTTGCGGTCAACACTGCTGTGAGATCCGCTGCCATACTCTAAAATCCGAATGCTCTCCGGGAGCTTATAGCCTGCATAGCTCGATGCATCCGCACTCACCGTTCCGTTTAACCGGTTCAACGTCACCTTGTTCACCACAGGCTTTCCGTTGTCAAAAGAGATCTCCACCGGCGTATTCTCCGAGAAGCCCTTCAGGTCATCTACCTCATATTCGTGTGTTTCGCCCAGCGTATCCAGCATCGTAATATATTTTTTCACTTCGTTGGAGTCTTTATCTCCGCTTACCTTCTCCTCCGTGGAGAGAACGATTCCGCCGATAAAGGAATTTAAAACCGCCGCGCCGCCGATGCCGACCACCTGGCCGTCCTTGCCCAAAAGCAGCGTCACATAGTCTCCGATGTTATAGCTTCCCATGGCGGAAACCGCATAGGCGATATCCTGATCCGCCAACACATAGCTCGTGCCGGAAACCGTCACGGCTGTGGGCTTGTAGCGGTCCGGCGCAACGCCGTTCAACCGTCCGGTTACACGGTCCTGATACACAAAAATGCTGTTCAGCTTTTTGGAGTAATAGAGTACGTCATATTCACGGATACGGTCGGCGTCCGCCTTTGAGCCGTCAACGTAAATTGTGGCTGTACTCACATTAAAAGGTATCTGTGAGCGCCAGTCCTTCCCCGCGATGACAGGTCCGCTCAGCTTGTCAAAGACCAGGGTCAGATAGTCAATATCGCCGTTGGCATCCAGTGTATAGCCAAGCGTCCGGCCATAGACTTCACCCGACTTACCCGGTGTCACAAGCATGTTGTAAAGCAGGTTGATCACATCCTTATATGTAAGCTTTGCGCCCGCCTTTTTTGTAATATTTTTATTCAGCTTCAGCGCTTTGTAGAAGGAATGTTTTGCGCTGGAGAGGCTTCCCTGAAAATCCGTGTTCTCATAGCCTAACATCGCCAGCACCGCCGCGATCCCCTCCTGCAGCGTAACGGCCTGCTTCGGACGAAATTTTCCCTTTAAATTGCCCTTCATCCATTTGTTTTCCACCGCAATGCGGATGTAGGGCGCGTATTGATCCGTCTTTTTCACATCCGTGTACATGGAGGTCTTCACCGTTGTCCCCACCTTGTTCTTGTAAGGAGAGAGCTTCACCAGCATTTTTGAAAACTGCCTGCGGGTCACCTTCTTCTGAAGTCCCTTTTTCGTCGTCTGGCTGTTCGTAACCACGCCCATCGCCGCCAGCACCCTTCGCGCCAGCTCCTGATTATAAGTCGGAGCCGTCGGTGTCTGTGAAGCGCCTGTCTGCTGATCCCCTGTCCCGTTTGCCACAGCACGGGCCTGCGCGGGAGCCGATTCGTTTGCCTGTGCAGCCGACGCCGGAAAGGCACTTCCGATGATAAGTGCGCATGCAAGCAGTACCGCCAGCGGGCCGCGTAATTTTTTCCTTCTCATGTCTGTCCCTTCTTTCTCTTTCCTGCCATATGTTTCTATTATATTCAACGAAATGTCGGGCAGAAGGTCTTCCCTCTGCCCGATAAAGTATACCACTAGTTTTATTCCCTGTGTGGAATTTTATTGAATTTTATAAAAATTTTAGAAAGTGATTTTTTATGGCTTTCTGTTTCTTAACCGGATCTCCTGGCGCGCGGCTGCTCCCGCAATGGCCCGCACTAATGATCCAGATGTTTCATCTGTCTAAATTTTCCTTTTCCTCCCTGACTGGAATCTAATCCAGCTTCATGATCTGAACCCGCTTAAAATCCTTCTTCATATCATACACGACCAGCACGTTTTCCGCTGCCAGATACAGCCTGTCTCCGATATAGAGATTGCGGAAACCCTCGGCGAGCAGCATGGGAAAATCATCTTCCCGCGGCAGCTCATCCTCTGCTGCCTGCACAAGCTTTCCGTCCTTCACCGTGAACACCTGCTGGGTGATGCGGTAGTTAAACGCTTTATCCTGGCCCCCCGTCAGAAACGCGATCACGTTTTTGCCCCGGTCTGCCAGCAGCGTCTTATAATTATGAGCTGCAGGTGAATAATTGGCATCTTCAATCACGATCTTTGACGTCTCCTTCACATCCGTGGGGTCGGAAATATCATAGAGCGATACCTTGATGCCCACAAACGCACTGTCCTCCTTCTTCCGCTCCTCGCCAACGCCTACCAGATGTTTGTCATCCCAAAACTGCAGATAGTCCGAGAAGCCCGGAATCTCCAGCTCACCGATCAGCTTCGGATTTTTCGGGTCGGAAAAATCAACCGTAAAAAGCGGGTCCATATTCCGGTATGTCACAAAGTAACCGATATCATCCACAAACCGCGCCGCGTAAACCGTCTCTCCGTCCGCTATGTGCTCAATTTTTCCATGAATTTTCATCTTATCGTTTAGCACATAGAGCTGATTCGTTGTGCCGCTGTTTCTATATTCGGTGGTCAGCACGTACAGATAACCGTCCACCGTCTCATGAATCGCAAAAGTATCCTCAATAAAGCCCGGAACCGCCTCGGCACAGTCCGCCGTAATTTTGCCGTCGCCGATCTTAAATTTGCTGAAGCTCGTGCGCGGCCGCTCCGACGCCCCGATATAGCTCGATTCATACAGATAAATGGATTTTCCGGTCACATAAAGCTCCCCGCCGCCATTGCAGATAAACTTCTGATCATTGACCTCCTCTGGTCTGGTGATGTTCACCGCGGAGATCACCACCCCTGAACTTACGCCCTTTTCCGGAAGATAAATGCAGTTTTCCGGAATCGTTTGCCCCTGCACCTGCGGAAGCCGAACCTTCCCGCCGTCCTCCTTTTCCGGCTCCTCGTTTAAGAAAACCGCTTCTCCACCCAATGACGCTTCGTCTGCTGACCGTTCTTCTTCGCCCGGAAGTACCCGCTCCACCGGGGGCATCCCGTCAAGAAAATAAGAAGAAAAGCCATAGTGTGTAAACAGATAGAGCATATTGCCGATCTTTCTTGAACTGTCGTATCTTCCGTCCTGCTCGTAGGTTCCGACGAGCCTTGCCCCCGCAGAAGCCGTGATATCGTAGGTCAGAACCTGCGTGTGGATTTTGCTGTAATCGCACCCGTATCCGCACGCCACCGCCATGTCCTCCATCGGCTCCGCGGAATATTTTTTCGCTCCGGCGCTATTCGAGACATCCATCTCCCCGCTCTCCTCGGTCTGCACGATCAAAAGAAGCCGGCCGTTTGAGACATACATCTCGCAGATGCTGTCCATATTCCCGTCAAGCTGCGGCTTTATACTCCCAAGCTGCCGGGGCTTGCCCGAGGTCACGTCCACGATGCGCACCTGGTCATTTGCCGCAATGTAAATTTTTTCACCGTCCGTCTTTACAATATCACTCTCGTCCACACCTGTCACCTGCAGGTTTGTGGTGGAATAATCCGGCTTTTCGGATGCCTGCTCTGTCTTTTTCATGGATTCGTTTTCCACTTTTGACGGGGAATTGTAACCAGCATCCTTCGAAGAAGCCATGTCCGATACGACACCCTCTGAGGCGTTTTCCGACTCCCTCATACCCTTGCTGTACTCGTCTTCGCGGAACTCCTTTTGCATATCCGCAACCATCCGGTACACTTCCTCGTAGCTTTCTGCCAGATGGTAGCCGCCCAGCTTTTTTACCACAGAATCCCCGCTTTCCGACTTTCCCACTTCATCCGCGGCTGCCGGAGCGTTTTCATCCGGCAGCTTCCCGTTCTCCGTGGTTTTTTCCGACGGCTGCGTCGGTGCCAAACTATCTTCTAACACCGCTAAATGATCTGTCCCGTCCGCTTCCCGCTCTGCGGACGGTTCGCAGTCCTGCCTGCCCGCCACGTCATACGCCCCGAGGGACAGCGCCAGCACCACCACAGCCGCGGCAACTCTGCTGCCATAGCCATGCAGGCTGAATATTTTGCGGCTCTTCCACCGCTTTTCGCCCTTCTTTTTCATTACTTCCTCCTCCGCCTGCATCTCGATGCGTTCCTTTATCCGCTCCGGTGACAGGTCTTTTGGTGTCTCTATCGTCTGTGCCTCGCTCCAGATTTGTTCCAACATCCTATTTTCTTCCATGCGATAATCCCTTCCTTCTTACATCCTTACATCTCCATTTTTGACCTGTAACCTGCGAACCTTCCCACTCCGTGGCCGGCAGCCACTCTACGCATCCCCGAGCGCTTTGCCCATGCGCCTTAGCGCCCGGCTCTCCCGGGACCGGACCGTACTCTCGTTCATATTCAGCACTGCAGCAATCTCCTTCGTTTTATATCCTGCGAAGAGATGAAGGGCGATGATCATACGGTCTGTCTCCGGCAGCTTTAAAAATTCCTCCCTCACAGCCAGACGATCCTCCGGCGGTGAGGACTGCGGCGCTGCCAGCGTATCCGCAAGTGCCTCCGACAGCTCATTCGGGCGGTTCACATACTCCCGCAGCTTATGTCTGCACTTATTGGCCAGAATCGCGAACACCCAGCTCTTAAATGCGTCATCTTTTTTCAGTGTGGAAATCTGCGCCCATGCGTCCATTACCGCATCTCCCACAGCGTCCTTCGCGTCCTCGGTATGCTTTAACATATAGTAGGCAAAGCGATGCATGTCCCGATAGATATCCTCATAAAGCTTTGTGAATGCCGCCGCGTCACCGGCCTTTGCCGCGCGAACCAATTGTTCCTGTCTCATGTGTGCCTCCGGAGTGCTTTTTCGCCGCCGCCCGCCTGACAGCCGACAACATGGCTTTTATCTGTCTTACAAAAGAATAGTATCAAAAAACGGTAGTTTTGTTGCATGATTTGTGAAAAAATTAAGATTAGAAAAAAATCAAAAAAAGTGTTGACATTTTCCGATTCTTTCTGTATACTTGTCTAAGTCGGGTCGTGATAATGACTTGTACATATATGGGATCTTAGCTCAGCTGGGAGAGCATCTGCCTTACAAGCAGAGGGTCATAGGTTCGAGCCCTATAGGTCCCATTATAACTGTTTTGTATTTTCCTGTGAAGGCAGCGGACAGTTATCTTTATTTTAAAAATGGCGAGATGGCTCAACTGGCTAGAGCGTCCGGTTCATACCCGGGAGGTTGAGAGTTCAAGTCTCTCTCTCGCTATTGATTTTAAAGCGTCAGTTCTTCTGACGCTTTTGTTATTCCATAAAAATATTTTTTATGTATTGACAGAATGAGGTCAAATCGTTATTATTATCTAGTGTATGTACATCAGATACGTCCGTGTCCGGCTCTGATGCAGCAACAGATAAAAATTGTAAAATAATAAATAATTCAGGAAACGGAGGTGTACGGTTTTGGCAAACATTAAATCTGCTAAGAAGAGAATTCTTGTAAACGAGAAAAGAGCTGCCAGGAATAAGGCCATTCGCTCTAAGGTAAAAACATCCATCAAAAAGGTTGACGCCGCCATCGCTGCAAAGGATCAGGCTGCCGCAAACGAAGCTTTAAAGGGTGCTGTCAGCGAGATCAGCAAGGCTACAACCAAGGGCGTTTACCACAAAAATACTTCTTCCAGAAAGATTTCCCGTCTGACAAAGGCTGTCAACAAAATGGCATAACAGCCGAAAGGACGATACATTTCATTTAAAATCAAATTAACCCACAAAAAAATCCAGCCAATTCACCCTGGCTGGACTTTTTTGTGGGTCATATTAGTATAACACGATTTAAATAACCTTACATTTTTCCGGTCTGCCTGTTCGATAGCGCAAAGGAAAAATGCTCAACGCAGCACCACTACGCCTTCGCTACCACTACGCCTTCGCTTTTTCCTCAGCGCTATCGAAAAAGCATCCTCACCAAAAGTGAAAGGTATTTAAATCGAATTATACTAGCAGTACTCCCGCTGACGGCTGGCCTCTATAATCATAAGCTCCACCGCGATCTGGTCGTTCATCCGCCCGGTTTTTACCGCCTCTTCCATCTGCGCACCGTAGCTCAAAATGCCCTTAATACTGTCCACGGAAAGCCGGGACGCCTGACCTAAGGAGCGGTTCACTGCAAAGGCCGGAATCCCCGCCTCCTTTGCCATCGCATTGCTGTTCATTCCCTTCCGCTTTAAATTCTTGAGCTGGAGCAGGATATTATACTGGCGCATAATCAGAAACAGAATCCGCATAGGCGGCTCTCTCAGCGCTAAAAGGTCGTAGTACAGCTCCAGCGCCTCCCTCCTGCGGCACTCAATGATCGCACCCACCATATCAAATACCTTATTCGTCACCGCCTGGGGGCAGACTGCCTCCACATCGGCCAGCTCGATCACGTCCCGCTCCAGGCAGTAGCAGATGAGCTTTTCCATCTCCCGGTCCAGCGTGCCCATATCCGTGCCAACCCGCTGAAAAAACTCTCCCATCGCCGCACGGGTAATATTTTTGCCCTCGCGCTTTAATCTTCCCAGCATCCAGCGCGTCAAAAGCTCCTGATTTTGCACCGCAAATTCCACGATGCGCCCCTTTGCCTTGAGCGCCTTGTACATGCGACTGCGCTTATCCACCTCGGACTCCGAAAAAACAAAGGTTGTCGTCGCCGGGACCTGCGCCATATACTCCGCCAGATCCTCCGCACCGCTCTTAAAAAAGCCGGAATCCTCCACTACAATCAGCCTGTGCCCTGCAAAAAAGGGCATCGTCTCCGCCAGGTCAATCAACTCCTTCGGGTTTGTTTCCTTCCCCTGAAAAAAAGCCGCATTCATCGTGTCGCCTTCCCGGACAAGTGCTTTTTTCAATTTATCCTTATACTGCTTTTTCAGGTATCCCTCCGCTCCATAGAGCAGATAGGCGCTCTGAAAGCTGTTATTTTTGATATCCTCGTCAATGGTGCGCATAGCCACGTGATTCCTTTAATTTTTTCTGTACATAGAAATAGAGCAAAAGCTGGGCAAGCAGTGTCACCGCCCAGGTAATCGGATAAGAGATATAAACCGTTGAAATCCGATGGAACTGCGGGATCTGAAAAACCGTTCCAATCCACAGCAGCCGCAGACCGCACGCGCCCACCAGGGAGATCACCATCGGCGAGAGGGAGTAGCCAATGCCGCGCAGCACGCCTACCGCCACATCCATCATGCCGCAGAGGGCATACGGAAGCAGGATGATCGTCATACGCACGATCCCCGCATCAATAACTGCCGGGCTGTCCGTATAAATATGGAGCAGCGTCCGGCCAAACGCGTACATGATCCAGCCGAATCCCAGCCCGGTCACAAGCACACAGCCCTCTGCCGTAAGCAGAATCCGCCGAATGCGATCCCTCTTTCCGGCACCCATATTCTGACTCGTAAAAGAAACCGCCGCCTGATGGAATGCGTTCATAGCAACGTACACAAAGCCCTCCAGGTTCATTGCCGCCGAATTACCCGCCACGACCGTCTCCCCGAAAATATTCACCGAAGACTGGATAACCACGTTCGACAGCGAAAAGACAACGCCCTGGAAACCGGCCGGAAGACCTACGCCCAAAATCCGCAAAAATTTATCCTTATAAATCCGAAGCTTTCTCGGGATCAGACGGATGCCTCCCTGCTCCCTCATCATGCAGCGAACAACGAGCAGCGCAGAAATGCACTGGGAGATCACAGTGGCCAGAGCTACGCCCGCCACATCCATTTTCAGCTGAATGACAAAAATCAGATTTAAAATGACATTGATAACCCCCGCTGTCATGAGATAATACAGCGGCCGCTTTGTATCCCCAATGGAGCGCAGCAGCGCGCTCCCGAAATTGTAGATCATCATCGCCGTCATACCGACAAAATAAATGCGCAGATACACCGATGCCAGCGGCAGAATATTTTCCGGTGTATTCATAATGTGAAGAAGCTGCGGTGCGAAGATCACGCCCGCAACCGTCAGTATCACACCGCTCAAAATACTTAAAAACATCGCGGTATGGACGGTCCTTGAAAGCTCCTTCTCGCTTCCCGCACCGAAATCCCTCGCCGCAATTACGTTCCCGCCGATGGACAGCCCCATAAACACGTTTGTCATCAAATTGATCAGCGAGCTGTTGCTGCCCACCGCCGCCAGGGAATTGTCCCCCGCAAAACGCCCAACGACCACAATATCCGCAGCATTAAACAGCAGCTGCAAAATACTTGAGCACATCAAAGGAATGGTGAACAGCAGCATTTTATGAAAAATGGGGCCGTTCACCATGTCTATTTCATATCTTTTCTTTTCCACGTTATACGCTCCCCCTCTAAAAATGTTCACAGGTTACATTAGCGCAATCCAATGGAAATGTCAACACTTACGCCGACAAAGCGGGGCTGTTTTTGTCCGGAAACAACCCCGCTTTGCCGGCCGGTTATCGTATCGCCGAATTCCTATAGATAGATATGCCCGTATTCTAATGCATACTGAATGCAGTAATCCGTAATCCCCATTCCTATGGAAAAGAGCGTCACCAGAATCAGCAGCACAATCGCTCCCTTATCATAGACCAGATGAAACCGCTCGGTATCGCTGTATTTCCAGTTTGCGGCAAGCATCTCCGCACCCATACAGATCAGCAGAAGCGGCCACAGGGAGAATATCTCTGTGTAGTCTACCACATGAAAGAGCGTATTCAGCAGGAACAGAATCCCGAAGCCCACCATAGCGATACCGCAGGTCAGACTGCCCACGCGTCTTGTCGTCTTCATGCTATCCCTCCTTTTTTCCGTCCGCGGCAGTTCCGAGAATAATCACATCCGTCTTTTTTTCCGCCTCACGCGCATCCTCCGCGCCGGAGGACGCCCCTGCTCCAAAACTTCCCCTTGCATCGAAAAATTTGTCTGTATCCGGCACAGACGCACGGTTTACATCAAAAAATGCATCTGTTCTCCCCTGAGATTCCCCCCCCGATGCCTGAAAAACGACTTCCGGCTCCTCGTCCAGCTTCACCTTTTTTCCGCGGATCAGGTAAATGCCGAATGCAATCAAAATGAGCGAAATCACGATGCGCGGTACATTGTAGCGCACAATGTAAAGCTCGTCGTAAATCCAGCCCGGCATCAGCCGCCAGAAGGTTTGCCATACGCTGCTTATAATCGTATAACCGCCGATAACAATCAGAACGGATGCAATAAACTTTACCTTCCCCCGCTCCCACTTGTCAATTCCCACGATCTCGTCCAGATGCAGGAGCATATAGTAATCCTCCTGCTGGTAAAATTCCTCGTCCGGCAAAGAATTTAAGTTGTGCACGTCGAAAAAGCTGTAAAACCAGATGACCGGAACGACAAACAGTCCGACCTCAAAATTCGTCCACGCACAAAACATAATCCACAGCAGGCAGATGCTCATCAGGCTCACGCCCCGTTTCATAAATCCAAGATACATTTCGCCGGCTCCCGGAATCAGCGAAAATAAAAATGTCCAAAGCCCATGTTTCTTTCTCGTCATGTTAATGACCTCCTGTTATAAATGAAATATATTCATGATTAGCTCCAGCGTCGCCGTATCCATCGTAAAGATCATATAGATGGACGCCGCCAGCGCCATGCTTACTTTTAAACTGTACAAAAACAGCTGCATCCTCTTTGATGTCGTGTGCGCTTTCTGCGCAATGACCACATCCGGCTGGCGAACGCGCTGCAAAATCTCATCCGCCAGATAAGCCGGCGGCTCTTCGAGCATCTCTCCCGTCCTGCTCATATGTGCAAACCATGCGTCGCCGCAACAGCCACAGCTGGCGGTATGCGCAAGCAACCGTTCTATCTGTTCCGGAGTAAGGACGCCCTGCTCCCATCTCTCAAAGTCCGCTTCCGATAAATGAACGGTCTGTAACTGTGTTGTCATGCGCCTCCTCCTTTCCTGACAGTTTTGCTTCCTTTGCCCGCGCCCGGCTGGGGCAGACCCTGCGCAAACCTGTTCGAAATGCCATTGTTCCCCATCAGCTTCCGTATCTGAGCCCGTGCCCGGTACACACGCGTCTGGACCGTTTTCAGGTTCGTCTGCTGTTCCTCTGCAATTTGCGGCATCGGCTTCTCAAGGTAAAAATGCTCGTATGCCACCTCACGATAGGGACTCTTCAGCTGGTTGCAGACAGATAAAACCAGCTCCTTTGTCTCCTTCTGTATATACGCTTCCTCCGGTCCATCCCTGGAATCCACCATCTCGATGAAAAATTCCTGCTCCTTGCACTCCTCCAGGCGCTTCCGGCTCTTTATATAATCGAGCGCCTTGTTACTGGCGATGCGGCAAACCCACGCCCGCTCATACTGACGATCAAATGTACCAAGGTGCTTGAATACCGCCAAAAACGTATCCTGCGTCAGGTCCTGTGCATCAAAGGGATTGCCACAGGTGCGGTAGCAAATACTATAGACCAGCTTTTCATACTGCTGCAGCAGATATGAAAAATATTGTTCCAGCTCTAATTCCCTCTCGATGCGGCACCCCTCCCTTTTTCACAGATCCTTGACTTCACAGCCGTCTGATTCTTCCTTCTTTTTCTGTCTGCTAATCATTATAACGCCAGAGAGAGAGAAATGTATTCAAAGAATTTAAAAAACTTTTATCCGTATTCCCCAGATGTTCCTATTATTACTGTTCACTCCGCAACCAGCAACAGGTATTGGGCATGAAAATTCGCTTCGCAAAGCCCGACCTGCAAGCTGAATCATGTTTTCCCGTAGCCATGCAGCAAATGCATGGCTCGAGTGTAAAAAGTAACTTCCTGCTTACACATTATACAACATTTGAGCTGAAAAAGGTTGAAAAATGGAAGGAATTCCTATTATAATAAAAGGGATATGGAAAGGAGATTATTTTTATGAGACTTATTACACGATCTGATTTTGACGGGCTTGCCTGCGGCGCGCTCTTAAAGGAAGCAGGCATTATCGACAGCTGGAAATTTGCACACCCCAAGGATTTACAGGACGGGCTGATTGAAGTAGACGAAAACGACTGTCTTGCAAATGTTCCCTACGTAGAAGGCTGCGGCCTGTGGTTTGACCATCATTCCAGCGAGCATGAGCGTCTGCAGCTCGAGGGAAAATACAAAGGCGAGAGCCGACTCACCCCCTCCTGTGCACGCATTATCTACGAATATTACGGAGGCAAGGAGCGCTTCCCGCAGTTTGACGAGATGATGGATGCCGTAGACAAGGTGGACTCCGGCAACCTGACCGTCGACGATGTAAAAAATCCCACCGGCTGGGTTCTGATCGGATTTTTAATGGATCCCCGCACTGGCCTTGGCCGCTGGCGTAATTTCACTATCTCCAACTATCAGCTGATGGAGCGCCTGATCGATGCCTGCCGTACGATGACGACAGAAGAAATTCTGGCCCTGCCCGATGTGAAGGAACGCATCGATACATATTTTGAGCAGACCGAAAAATTTGTCGAGATGGTAAAAGCGCACACCGTTGTAGACGGAAATCTGCTGATCTCCGATCTGCGCGGCGTTGACCCCATCTACTCCGGCAACCGCTTCATGATCTATGGTCTCTACCCCGAGCAGAATATTTCCGCGTGGATTGTCAGCGGCCGCGGCGGCCATGGCTGCTCCGCAGCTGTCGGCTACAGTGTCTTAAACCGCACTGCCACGCTCGACGTAGGAAGCCTTATGCTCAAATACAACGGCGGCGGCCATAAAAAAGTCGGCACCTGCCAGTTTTCCGACGAGAACATGGATACGGAGCTTCCGAAGATGTTAAAAGAGCTCTCTGAGCTGGCAAACGCATAAAGCTCCGACCAAAACAGCAAGCATACTGCAAGTTAAGGGGCTGCCGCAAAATAACAGATTTCTGCAGGATATGGTTCAGATTTATTAATCGCTGCCACTATATCCGGCAAAATTGTTATATTTTGCGACAGCCCCTTACGTATGTCCGCCGTCATCCGACCAAAGCTCCTGTCTCTTTTACCTGTGAACCAGACGATTTCCCAATATACCTTCACTGTTTTGGAAAGTATCACAAATCATTGGGCAAATCAAATACCCCACTGCAAGCAACGGGGTATCAAGCTTGTGACGCTGCTGAGCAGCGGGGTATTTGACCCTCGCGGCATTCGTCAAATATCCATGTAAACATGGATATTTTCCTCATTGCTCGCGGAAATAAGCGTGCCCGTGAGAATCAACACATGCATCTGCTTTACCATATCCGCCCGCCTCACGGATCGCATGGGAGATGATCCTTTTCGGCGGCCACCTGCCTTCCGCAATCGCCGCAGGAACGCCAGCTTTAACCAGTACGCTCACCAGCACCACGCGCTCCCACTGCGACATCGTATCTACCGCGATATCCAATACGTCGTCGATAATTTTTGATAGCTCACTCTGATCCGTGTACGCAAAGCGGTGATTCCTGTCAAACTTCCAGTTGTACGGATCGTGTTCATGCAAAATTCCTTCCGCCCTGCTGCTTTCCACGTAAAAGCTCTCGCCCGGATTATCGTCCAAAAGAAGTCCGATCACAGAATCCTGCGGATAAAAATTACTCAGTCGTTTTCCAAGCTGCACATACCCCTGCGCATACCTCTCCCGGAATTTCGTGTTGACTCCCGGCCCGTCAAAATTATCAATCCGCACAACCTTGTCTCGCTTGTCAGCGCCCGCCATCACAAAGGCGCTCGTCACGTTATTGCCGCCCTTGGAGTGCCCTGTCAGAAAAAGGTTTCGTTCCCTGCTGTCCTCCAGATAGTCCGCCGACAGCTTCTGCGCCTCGGTTCCCTTTTCCTTATATAAAAGCTTAAAATCCTCTGTCCAGCCCAGCGTCGTCCCGTCGGTTCCGCGCATCGCAATAACCGCGCTGTCAAAAAAGTCATTCATATGTATCGTTACAGCCGCCCACTGCGAGCGCTCGTTTTCAGCGGCAAACCGATCTGCCGTACAGCCCTTATAGCGCTCGCTCTCTGTCAGCGCTTCCAGAAAAGAGCGGTTATCCGCATCCTCCCCGCCCAGTCGGCGCAAAAGCTCGCCCGCACAGTGCGCCAAACGCACCGGCGCACCATCATAATGACAGCCGTACACCTTCTCAAATTTCAGATAGCTTAACTGTGCAAATACAAGCGCGTCCTCCGGCCCGTAATTGCCGGCAAATAACGCCCTTTCATTCTCCCTCACGTATGTAACCAGTCCGCTCTGCAACGCATCGACCATCACAATCCCCCGTATCCTCGCCTGTCCCCGGTTTTTGGGCGGGGACTGCTTTATTAAGGATATGATCAAATGGCGGTTATTATAATTTTTTATCCCGGTTTTTCTTCGTGTTCGCAGAAAAATGCGCAGCTTCCTTGCATTTCTTCACCGTTTTTTTATAGTTTGCCTCCGTAGCTTTCTTCCCTTTTATGCTATATTTTTCAGAGTGCATCATATTGACTTTTCTCCATAAGCATATTCTTTCAGCTTACTCTTTTTGATAAAATACGCCGTATGCATAGAAGAGCCTGTAAAAAAATCATCCCAATCCGCATGCAAATGGTTTTTCTTGCAGACGTAGACATTGTACCATCCGGCCGCATTACAAGACACATCTATGCTCTTGGTACGCTTTACCCTGCCCTTTTGATATTTATAGACATGTACCATTCCCGTCTTGTAGCCCGTAGAATGGCTGGTAATCAGCTCCTTTATGTGGTACCCGTCCAAATCTGCCGCCATGAAAGCACCTGCGTTCTCCTTATCCTCACTTTCATTACCGTACCAATCCCCCACGGTCTCCACATAAGTGCTCACATGTCCGGCAAAAAATATTTTGTATGCACTTTAAGCCTTCCCATTTGCACTGGCTGCCGGAACACTTTCCAGACTGCACAGGATCATCACCACAGCACTAAGCGCACCTGTTAATTTTTTATGCTCCACAATTTGATCCTCCTAACCTTTCCCGTTTCAGCATTTCATAAATGTAGGCAGACCCCTCCAAATACAGTCCCGTTTCTATATCATTCAGCTTTTCAAAAACTTCTGACATGTAAAACTGCTCCATTGCCTGTTCTTCTAACAATGTAGTGTAAAACCCACAGCCAAAATCCTTATTCGGCATACATTTAGACAAATCAACTGCTGCAATTTCCATATTAGGGCCATGAGAAAGCTTCAATGAATCGTACCTCCGATTTCCTGCTTTATTAACCAACTTCACCGGAAGATAAGGCATATAAAAAGGGCGTAGCTTTCTGCCTGTCAAAATATGATACGCCGTCGCTCCGATGCCGTAAATATCCGTGCGCTCATCAAGCGCCGCATGATCTCCCAGAAATTCTGATGCCTGCTTCGCCTTTTCCCACTGGCTTTCCGACATTGACCGAACCAGCGGCTGGTGCATCGATACCTGAAAAAGCGCATTCACAGAAGCTCGCTGTCCCGTATCTGTACGTTCATCATCTGTCGAAACATTCACAGACTCCGTAAGATGACCGCTCTGCGGCTCTTCATCACCTGTTTTCATCCGCCTGCCGTCTGTCTCCGGCTCTGAAAACAGAGGCAGCGTTATAGAGTCATCATCCTGCAAAGCGCTTTCCGTCGTCTGCCTTAATCTTTGCGCGGCCAGCGCAAACTGCTCTGCCGGCGAATAATTTTCACTGTAACCAACCGCCATCCTTTCCTCTTCGCCTTTTACACTGGAAATATCAAAATCAATCAGCCGGATATCCCCCTGCGGCGTAAGCATCACATTGCCCGGTTTGATATCGCAGTGTATAACCGGCGGCGTCTGCCCGTACAGACAAGCGACAACCTCACAGGGCTGCCGCAGAGCCTTTTGCATGCCCCGCACCTCTACTCAAAAACCGACTGCTCATACGCATAGAGCACGTCATTGATTTCAAACATATCGTATATCTTCTGCTCCAGAAAATATACCACGATAATATCAAATTTTGAGCTTCTGGATAATGCATACCCGGCACTCCGCAGCAGATCCTTTGTCTCGTCCAGGTTAAGCTCCAGCGCAATGGAAAAAGCCAGCACCGTTTTTTTATTCGGCACATAGTCAGCATTTTTCTTAATCTTTGAAAAGTGTCTGCGGTCTATGTATGCCTTTTTATAGGCATCCCTTTCCTTCATTCCCCGTTCCTTAATCATGCACAGCAGCTTTCTGCTGAATGTTTCATCCATCTGGTCAAACAGATCGTCGAGCTGCCTGCGGCATGGCATCATGGCACTTGCGCACGGTGCCGCTGTTTTTCCTGTACGTTCACAGGGAGAGGCCAGAGTGCGGAAAGCAGCTGTTTTGAGTCCGGCATCCCCATCCTTTTTCGGCAAAACAGGCATCCTGTCCGATGCCTGTTCCTTTTCCTCCAAAATGTTTGCAGCCCGCCCAAAAAAATGAGGCCATATCTCTTGTTCTGCTTTTTTACCGAAATCCTCCGGCACATAGTATTTTTCCAGGTACTTTCCTACTTCCGCAATCCTCTGCCGATTTGCCATAGCCCATTCCGCCTTTTCGTTTCTCCATTTTTTCTGTTTTTGCGCCGACGGTACTCTGCAATTTCCTCCGCCCAGCCCTCAGCTACAAAATCAGCGGTCTGCTGGCTCTTGACCGCCCTTCCTACCGTCCTTGCCACTACCTCATAATTCAGTGCAATCCCCTCAGCATCATTCTCATAGGTCACGGAGCGGTTTCTTGCAATACCGATTTTTTCTGCCTCCTATGCGGCATCTATATTTGCCCCCAGAAACAGAAATTCCCAGCCGCACTCCTTTTTTGCACCGATCATCCTTCGAACGTCCGCATACCTGTATTTGACACTTGCATTTTCCTGCCCGTCCGTAATAATTACAAAAATCACCTTTCCAGGTTTATGCCCCTCTGGCAGATGTTTCACAACCTGATCGGTTTTTTGAATAGAACCGCCCACCGCATCCAGAAGCGCCGTAGTGCCCCGCACAAAATAGTCCTGATCTGTCAAAGGCTCCACCAAATCGATGGGAAATCTGTCGTGAATGACATCTGTCTGATCGTCAAAAAGAACGGTGGTCACGTTGACACGATCCCTCTCTTTCTTTTGCTTTTCGATCATTCCGTTAAACCCGCCGATCGTATCACGCTCCAGCCCGCTCATCGAGCCGCTTCTGTCCAAAATCAAATACCCCGCTGCCATACGAACGTCCATAATTCTTTTCCTCACCATCTTCAAAGAAAAATACAGTACCGATATTCGACTTGGACTTGCCGACACCATTTATGCCAAAAAGCACTGTTGTTTTTCCGTCCAAAAAATAGTCAGATCCTCTATCCCCTTAAAATTTTGCAATGTGATCCGTTTCAGTTTCATATTCTACCTCGCCATATCGGCAAATCCCTTAAAAACATACTGTTCAAACACAATTCTGCACAGCATCTAATCCTCAGACACCCCTCCATCCATACTCCTTCATCTCCGCCCGGAATGCACTTCTTCTGCTATACTTATCTTTATAGGATGTCATTAGCCTTTGTTTCGCGCCCGTATCTCCAAGGGATTCCTGCACCTCGCCAAGAGCCGCGATATATGCCGCACATTCCCCATAGTATCTCCTGCGGTTTGCATTCATGATTCCCTCCGTGCGTTTTTCCAGCAATTTTGTAATTTTTCCGATTGCATACTCTCTGACGCCAGGCTCCATACGCACGATGGATTTCCATTTTAAAAATATATCCATAAACAGATCTGTTTCAGTTTTTTCCGAAATTTCAGGCAGCCCTCTCAAATACTTCTCTTCCGAAAACCCAATGGCCGTTTTCGCGATATTGGCCATCTCTGCCATTCCGGATCCGCTCCATCTTCCTTCATAAAGATACAGCAAATACAGCGCTATTCCCTGTTTCATAAACGTACCGGTCCACCCCAGTGCTTCCTGCTTATCCATCCCCTCTGCCAGTACATCGGCAAACTGTCCGTCCAGAAACCAAAGCAGCAAAAGCATGTTCAGATCCGGCTTATTTTCCTTCCTTTCAGAATTGAAATCGCTGTACCCATAAAAACGATCATTTTCATCAGCAGAAAAGGCCATAAATATTTTTTTAAGCTCCTTCCTTTTCGTTTCCGTGCCGTATCCGTTCAATAAAACACGTAAATAATTTAACGCAGATGTATCCGACTCATATGCGGTAAAATAGCACATTTCCAACAGGGATGAATCCTCATTTGCCCTGATCAGATACTCTGCCGTTTTCAAAGCCACCCTGCTTCGCATGATATATTTCTCTGGTATGGTTTTCATCGCTTCAAATCCAATGGATGCCATCGCTTTTTCGTCCGCACTTTTGCGGTTTTCCAACAACTCCAGATATAATCCCGGATGAACAGCCGCATATTTTTTCGCATATTCTGCCGCCGCAGGAGCCTCGTCCAATAAACTCACGGCCTCTGCAAACAGCCGATCCGCATAATATCCCGTCTTGTCGCCAACAAATGGAATCAGGCACGTCAAAAATTGTCGGAAGTCCGGCAGCTCGCTGTCTCCATGCTGCATAACTTCTTCCAGGGTTATTTTATCCCGTCTCAAATCCGAAATCATCTCATAGAAAATTTCAGGTCTTTTTTCCATCGGTACCGACTGATACGCACAGTATAATGCATCCAGCGCAGTCTGCCTGAGATCACAGGACAAAACCTTATGATAAACCATATCTGCAATAGAAAATTCCTCGTCTCCATATTCACTTTCACACAAAATCTGCATTTCACATAATTGTTTTCCTATTTCATATCCTTCTGTATACTTCTCCCTGTCCATACAGATATGAACAAAATCACATGCCTCCGCAAGCATCTCTGTAATGCCTTCCGAATCCTCATAAATAAATTCTTCGCTGTTGTCATCGTACCAGTCATCATATGCTTCATTCGGAATTCTCTCAATGGTTATTTCCTGTGAATCTATAATTTTCAAATTATTTCTGATGTACTCATACGTTTTACTAAAATTATAACCTTTCACAAGGTCCGTTTTCAAAGCATTTTCATTTTCTTCTCCCGCTGCTTTTAATTTCATCAAAAAATCTTCCCTGTCTTTTTCCGGCAGCACCCGCCCAATATTATGAATAAACGAAATCAGCTGTGCTGTTGTATATTTCGCTGCCAGTTCATCGGTCCGTTTTAGAAAATTTGTCAGATTCATATTGTCTCCCCTGTGTTTCTCTTATTTTCCGTTTCAAAAATCTTTACACTTCGCTTCGCTCGTATTCGCTAACTGCTCATATTATACTACAACCCTGCACAAAAATCAGCCACAAAAACTAAAACAGATCTTTTGTAAAAGAAACTTGACAAAACAATGTTTCTGTCTTATAATCGAAATTGTAAAGGAACCTTTACATTTCCAGGCACAGAAATGCAGCAACAAAAGGGGGTGACCATGAAAAACAGGGTAGAACTGCTTCGGAAAGCGCAGGGAATCAATCAGGGGGATTTTGCGAGAACCCTCGGTGTCTCAAGGCAAACGATAAGCTCCATCGAGAACGGTAAATACAATCCATCCCTGGAGCTGGCCTTTGCCATTTCAGATTTTTTTGGTAAGCAGATTGAAGAAATTTTTATATATGAAAGAGGCGAACAGCAAATGCGAAGCATTTCTGAAGATGCTGGTTGACAAAATGCCTGCGAGCAAAGCGAACAGGCGTTACATTGAAGGAGGAATGTAAATGAAGAAAAATTATCTGTTCACAGGCATCGGCTTTGTCCTTGCCGGTATGATTCTGCTCGGTATCGCACTTTTTACCGAAACCAGGCTGGAGAGCCTGCTCTACGGCTTTACCGCCAGCACGATCATACCCGGTATTTCGATGATCCTGAGGTACTTTTACTGGACGCGGCCTAAAAACCGTGCACGCTACAAAGAACGGCTGGAAAATGAACGGATTGAGCTGAACGACGAGCTGAAAAACAAGCTGCGGGACAAATCCGGATGCCTGGCATACCGTGTCGGGCTGCTGGCCACCTGCGCCGCAATCCTCGTCTTTTCCGTATTGGGAAAGCTTGAAATCATCGGGGAATCACGCCTGATCGTACTGTTTCTGTTCGGATATCTCGTGTTTCAGTGCACGATCGGCAGCGTAATTTATTACTATCTGCTGGGGAAATACTAATTTACTGGATTGTTGATCTCAGACAAAACTGTGCAGAATATCCGTGCATCTGCAAAAAGAAAATCGCAGGGCTGTCGCACTAAGCAAAGCATATACAAGATATCGTATCAAAGAATGGTGGAAACGAACGATATCTTGTATCATGTTTCTTAATGCGACAGCTCCCGCTGACAAATTTCTACAGCAAAATGAAATGCTTGTTTTTTTACAAAAAAATACCGCCAACTTGCGCTTGGCAAATCAACGATACTTTTGAGAGCGATAGACGGGGCTCGAACCCGCGGTCTCGACCTTGGCAAGGTC
>CASCGD010000012.1 GCA_949132985.1 uncultured Lachnospiraceae bacterium | reverse complement strand
TAAAGATGAGGAAAAATATAAAAATTTCTACCAAGAGTTTGGTAGATGTATTAAAGAGGGGGTTTATAGCGATTTTGAAAATAAAGAAAAGCTTTTAGAACTTTTGCGATTCCCCTCTAATAAAAGTGAGGGAAAAGAAATTTCTTTTAAAACCTATAAAGAGCGAATGAAAGAGGGGCAAAAAGCTATTTATTATTTGCAAGGTGAGGATTTAGAATTATTAAAAGGCTCTCCTTTGTTAGAAACCTATGCGAAAAAAGACTTAGAAGTTTTATTCTTTAGCGATGAGATTGATAGCATTGTTATGCCTATGGTTGGAGAGTTTGATAAGACACCTTTGCGTTCTATTAATTCTAAGGAAGCCTTAGAGGATTTAGGAGAAAATGCTATTGATGAAGTCCTTATTTGATGTTATATTATCAATAGATCTTTTGGGCCAGGAAAGAAGCAGTCAGGTATGGTGGTGAGATTTTATGCGTATGGGTGTCCGCAGATCGCGCCAGGATCATATATGACAGGTGCGGCAGAATGTTGCGGATGCTCAGCAGACAAAAGCGGGAGGATTTGCTATGGCAGCTGAAAATGGCGAATGGGTGATAGATGGGATGGCGTGGGATGACTCTTACCGCATCCGGTCTTACCGGGAATTGATCAGCTGGATCAAAGAGATTGGCTTTCTGCCATTATTTAAAAATGAGATTGACGATTTTTTCGTGGAGGAGCATACCGCCGACCGTGTGCTCCTTTGTCCGTTGGAGGTACATAACTATGATTGACAGAGAAGACATGCTGGAGCTGACACGGCGGATGACGCCCGCACGGACGTCTATGACAAGGATTGCGGGCTGCTATGTCGATCGGGACGGGGAGTTTGACGGGAGCTTCAACACAAATTTCCTGAACCTCTCCGCAGCCGAGAAGACGAAAAACCTGAAGCTGGCAAAAGCAGTTCCTTTTTCCGATACAAATAAAAACTTGAAGGATTACGAATTTCCGGCGGTATCGAAAAAACCGGGGAGCATGTGGCAGCTTCTGATGGCGATGAAGGAATGCGGACTGAAAAACGACGCGCTCATGGATACGTTTTATGATGTCGTCATGGAACACTACAAAACTGATTTAGCATATGCAGTTATGGTGTTCCATGACCGCTATGATGTCCCGGTGAAGGCATCCGACAAGGAGCGGCTGGGGGAATCGGAGGAGGTATTTGAGTATCTCATCTGTGTGGTCTGCCCGCTTGCGGGGGAGTATGAGCCGGGCGAGCCGGAATGCGGGTTTTTGTTCCCGGCGTTCATTGGCCGGAGCGGGGATGCGGATTATGTGAACGTTTTCCAGAGGGAGCCGGACAGGGCGCATATGGAGCTGGCGGGGGAGATTCTCGGGGTGAAGCAGGCATAAAAATAGAATGGAAAGCAATGGCATATCAGCACGTTTGATTTTGGAACGTCTGTGTCACGATAGGATGGTTGATGATGAGGAATGGGAAGAATCCGCAAAGCCTGTTTTAAAGTTTGTGGAGAATCCGCTTTTATTTGTTGAAGATCCCAGATATCACCGTGAAGACTCCAGATATCGCCGGCCAGGAAAAAACTAAATATCCAAGCGCAAAGGCCTGGCGGGAAGCGTCCCGCCGGGTCTTTTTATATCTGGGCAAGGAAATTTTCATGGCAAATAAGCTGCAATTGATATCTGAGCTGGCAGGTCAAACTGCTCATGCGATCACGCACCGTGCAGGCGGCCGGAAACAGGATCTGAATATCGCCGACAAAAGATACAAATATCCTTTTACTGACCAGCTTCTGATCTGTGCGCAGCGTCCGGATGCGGCTGCCTGCGCGTCGCCGGAGGGGCAGTATGGCAGAACAGGAGCAGGTACGCAGCAACAACCTTCGCGTCACAAATTCCCTGCGGCAGGAATATGTTAAATGAAAGAAGGTTTTATATGATAAAAATTTCGAAACCGATATGACGGGGAAGAAAAAGGAGAACACTTATGGTATATTTAGACCATGCGGCGACAACGCCTACCGCACCGCAGGTGCGGGCGGCAATGGAGCCTTACTATAACAGGCGCTACGGAAACGCCTCCACGCCCTACGAGTTCGGGCAGATGAGCAGGGAGGCGGTGGAGAACGCCAGGAAGACAATCGCGGATACGCTGGGTGCAGAGCCGTCGGAAATTTATTTTACATCGGGCGGGACGGAGAGCGATAACTGGGCGCTCAAGGCGACAATGGAGGCTTACAGCAGCTTTGGGCGGCATATGATTACCACAAAGATCGAGCACCACGCGATCGGAAATACGTGTGAATATCTAAAAAAGCGGGGCTTTGAAGTGACGGAGCTTCCCGTTGACCAAAGCGGGCGCATTTTCCCTGAGCAGCTGGAATATGCAATTCGCCCGGACACGGTTCTGATCTCTGTGATGTGTGCAAACAATGAGATCGGAACGATACAGGACATGAAAGCCATCGGAGAGATTGCGAAGCGGCGCGGCGTGTTGTTTCACACGGACGCCGTGCAGGCCTACGGTCATATACCGATCGATATTGCGGGGTGGAACGTGCATATGCTTTCTGCCAGCGGTCACAAATTTTACGGGCCGAAGGGCTGCGGATTTTTGTACATGAAGCAGGGACTGCGCACCGAGAACATGATTCACGGCGGCGGGCAGGAGAGCGGGCGCAGGGCCGGCACCGAGAATGTGCCGGGCATTGTGGGCATGGCAAAGGCGGCCCAGATGAGCTTTTCGCGGATGAAGGAGACGGCTGAAAGGGAACAGGATCTGCGGGACCGGTTTATCCATCACATCTGTACGGAGATTCCGGGGGCCTATCTGGTGGGGGATTTTGAACATCGACTGCCGGGCAACGTCAATATCTGCTTTCAGGGCATTGAGGCGTCCAATCTGGTACTGCTCTTAGACGAGGCGGGTGTCTGTGTTTCTGCCGGGAGCGCCTGCAACAGCGCGTCGGCGGAGCCGTCCCATGTGTTAAAGGCGCTTGGCATGAGTGATGCCCAGGCATATTCATGCATCCGTATGACGCTGGGGAGGGAAACGACTGCCGCCGAACTCTCTTACACACTTAAGACGCTGAAATATCTTGTAAAAATTCTGAAGAAAGGGTAGAATAAAACGAATGATTGAAACAGTGTATAGACAGGTGCTGTTGTGACAGACGAAAGAGAGGAACATATTTATATTATGGAAAGAAAGCAATTTCGTGAGATGATAGAGAATCGTGTCGTCATACTCGACGGAGCGACCGGAACCAATCTGCAGCAGGCCGGGATGCCTGTAGGAGTCTGCCCGGAGGAATGGATTATCCGTCACCCGGAGGTGATTCTCGATTTACAGCGGGCGTATGTGGCGGCGGGTGCGGATATCATCTATGCGCCGACCTTCACCGCCAACCGTGTGAAGCTGGAAGAATACGGCCTGGCAAATCAGCTGCCCGAGCTGAACCGGGCGTTGGCGGCGTTCTCTCGGGTGGCCGTATCGGGCACTGGTGCACTGGTGGCGGGCGACCTTACGATGACGGGCAGACAGCTCTCACCGGTGGGAGATCTGGATTTCGAGGAGCTGGTGGATGTGTACCGGGAGCAGGCGTGCGCGCTCTGCCAGGGTGGCGTGGACCTGTTTGTCGTGGAGACGATGATGAGTCTGCAGGAGGCAAGGGCGGCGCTGATTGCGATTCATGAGGTATGCGGCCTGCCTGTGATGGTGAGTCTCACCTATGAATCCGACGGGCGCACGCTCTACGGCACGGACCCGAAGACTGCGATCACTGTGCTGCAGAGTCTTGGGGCGGATGCGGTGGGACTGAACTGTTCCACCGGGCCCGTCGAGATGGCAGATGCGGTGAAGGAAATGCGAAAGGTGGCAAATATCCCGATTCTGGCAAAGCCGAATGCGGGGCTTCCAAAGCTGCGGGACGGTGTGACCGTTTACGATATGACGCCGGAGGAATTTGCTGCTGCAGGGGCGGCGCTTGTGCAGGCGGGAGCCTCCGTTGTAGGCGGCTGCTGCGGGACGACACCGGAGCACATCCGTGCGCTCGCCGAGGCGGTGGAAAAGCTGACGCCGCCGGAGATTGAGACAGAGAAGAAGCGTCTGCTGGCCACGGAGCGAAGCGTGCTAACGATCGATCTGGAGGGACCGTTTCTGGTGGCAGGCGAGCGTATCAACCCTACCGGGAAAAAGGCACTTCAGGCTGAGCTTAAGGAGGGATGCCTGGATCTGGTCTGTCAGATGGCCAGGGAGCAGGAGGAGAACGGTGCCGCGATTCTGGATGTCAACATGGGAATGAACGGCATTGACGAGAAGGCGATGATGCTTGCGGCCATCGAGGAGCTTGCGACAGTGACGAGCCTGCCGCTTTGTCTGGATTCCAGCAGCGTGGAGGTGCTGGAGGCGGCCCTGCGCCGTTATCCCGGAAGGGCGCTCGTAAACTCCGTTTCACTGGAGAGCGAGAAGGTGGGCCGGCTTTTGCCGGTGGTGGCAAAGTACGGTGCGATGTTTATCCTGCTTCCCCTCTCCGACGAGGGGATTCCCGCCACCGCAGAAGAAAAACGCGGCATTGTGCGGGAAATTTTATTCCGCGCCCGTGTGCTGGGCTTTGCAAAAGAGGATATCGTTGTGGATGGACTGACCGCGACCGTGGGAGCTAACCCGGATGCGGCGCTTGAATGCCTTGACACGATCCGTTACTGCAAAACTGAGCTGGGGCTTGCGACGATCTGCGGTCTTTCAAACATTTCCTTTGGCCTGCCGAACCGTGCCTTTGTCAACACGGCGTTTCTTACGATGGCCATTGCACAGGGGCTGACCATGGCGATTGCAAATCCGTCTCAGGATCTGCTCATGAACGCGGCGTTTGCATCGGACATGCTTCTGCACAGGCCGGAAAGTGATATCCGCTATATCGAGCGGATGCAGGTGTACGAAAAACATTTGGAGGAAAAGGAGCGTGCGGCGGCAAGAAGGGTGCCGGGGACGGCTTCTTTGCAGACGGAGGCAAAGAATGGAACCTGCAAGGATCTGCAGGCAGAAGCGAAGGCTGGAGCAGAGCATGACCAGCAGACGGAAAAGAAAAATGGGGAAGAGACAGACTCGCAGACGGCCTCCGGGGACGTGATTTTTAACTGTGTTTTGAAAGGTGATAAAAAGCACATCGTGGCTCATGTGAAGGAGGCCCTTGCGGAGGGTATGCCTGCCGGCGATATCATAAGCAGCCGGCTCATACCAGCCATCAACGATGTGGGAGACAAATTTGAGAAACAGATTTATTTTCTGCCGCAGCTTATTGCCTCAGCCAGCGCCATGCAGGAGGCGATTGCGTACCTGGAGCCGATGCTTGTGAAGGATGAGACGGGCGATTCGGCAACGATTGTCATCGCGACGGTGGAGGGAGATATCCACGACATCGGAAAAAATCTTGTGGTACTCATGCTCAAAAATTATGGCTATCACGTCATCGACCTCGGAAAGGATGTGGAGGCGGAGCTGATTGTGGATACTGCCATGAGAGAGGGCGCACGCATTATCGGACTCTCTGCCCTCATGACCACGACGATGACGCGCATGCAGGACGTGGTGCATCTGGCAAAGGAAAAGGGCTGCGAGAGCAAAATTATCATCGGCGGCGCCTGCATTACAGAGAGTTATGCAGATGAGATCGGCGCGGACGGCTATTCAAAGGATGCAGCGGAGTGCGTGAAGCTGGTAGCGCGGCTGCTGGGGTAGCCGGCTGGCGGCTCGTCGTTTCAGGGGGAAAGATATGACAGACAGAAGTGAACGGTGTGTAGACGGATTTTATTTTTATGACGAGGACATATTAAGAGAGGCGAAAAAGGAGGCGGAGGGCGTTCGGTACATGAAGGCACGCGTCGATCTGGAGCAGCCGGACAAGGTGCTGAACATTTACAACCGCATGCTCCGGCAGAAGAGTTTCCAGACGCAGGTGGGCTACACATATCTGCGGGAGCTGCAGGAATATCTTCTGGCTATGCCGCAGGTGGCGAACGAGGATATTGCGCCCATCCGGGTCTACGCGGACTTAAGGGTGCTGGACGCCTCGGGCACAACGGAGTCGCTGCGGAAGGAAAATAGGAAGGTGAGGCAGTCTCTGCGTCACTCGGTGCTTCTGAATATTCTTTTGTTCGTGGTGATCGGGGTGATTTTCGGCATCACCTTAAGCAGCAGCAGTCCGACGGTGCTCAACTATGAGAAGGAGCTTGTCAACCGCTATTCCGCGTGGGAGCAGGAGCTTACCGAGCGGGAGAGCGCCGTCATAGAGAAAGAGGAGGCGTTGCATGGATATGACGATTAAAATACTGGTGGTGGACGACGAGAGCCGCATGAGAAAGCTGGTCAGCGACTTTCTTGTGAAAAAGGGCTATCGGGTGCTGGAGGCCGGCGACGGCGAGGAGGCCCTCGACATTTTCTATGAGGAAAAGGATATTGCTCTTATCATTCTCGATGTGATGATGCCGAAAATCAACGGCTTTGACGTGTGCCGGGAGATCCGGGAGCATTCGAAGGTGCCGATTATTATGCTGACTGCAAAGGGCGGCGAGAACGATGAATTAAACGGGTTTGAGCTGGGGGTGGATGAGTATATCGCCAAGCCCTTCAGCCCCAAGATCCTGGTGGCGCGGGTGGAGGCGATCTTAAGACGCACGAACCAGATGCAGGAGGAGTGCCGGCTTGTGGCAGGGGGGATTGTTCTGGACCAGACGGCGCACAGCGTCACCATCGACGGAGAGCCTGTGGAGCTGAGCTTCAAGGAGTTTGAGCTTCTGGCTTATTTCATGGAAAATCAGGGGATCGCTCTCTCGCGGGAAAAAATATTGAACAGCGTCTGGAATTATGACTACTTCGGGGATGCCCGCACCATCGATACCCACGTCAAAAAGCTGCGCAGTAAGATGGGCGCTAAGGGAGAGTGCATTCGGACGATCTGGGGCATGGGCTATAAATTTGAGACAGGGGAGCGGCAATGAGACATTCCTGTAAATGGTCGGTCACGACACAGATCTGTGTGACCATCATCGGCCTTGTGACCGGCACGGTTCTGCTGTGCTGGTTTTTGAACACAACCTTCTTGGAGGACTATTACAGCAGCATGAAGATGAACCAGCTGGTGGGCGGATACGATGCCATCGACCGCGCGGCCCGGCAAGAACGGCTGTTGTCCAACGATTTTGATGTGGAACTGGATAGGCTGTGCGCAAACGGCAACATCGAGCTTTTAATTATCGATTCGGACGGGACGGTGGTGCGCTCCTCGTCCAACGACGCGCTGAACCTGATTAACCGCTTCCTGGACGTGATTTTTGGCGCATCCTCCGATAAGGGCCGCAAGGAGGTGGCGAGCACCGACAACTATTCCGTGCTGCAGGTGACGGACAGCCGGATGTCATCGGAATATCTGGTGCTGTGGGGGACACTGGCGGACGGCAATCTCATCATGATGCGCACGGCGCTGGAGGGAATCCGGGCCAGTGTGAACATCGCCAACCGTTTTCTTGCCTACATCGGTATCGGAAGCGTGATTTTCAGCATGCTTATTGTAGTGTTTGTCACCCGGCGCATTACGCGCCCGATTCTCCAGCTCACAGACATTTCGAGAAAGATGACGGAGCTGGATTTTACGGCGAAGTACGAGTTGGGAGGCGGAGGAAAGGAGATCGAGCAGCTGGGAGAAAATATGAATCAGATGTCTGCCGCGCTGGAACGGTCTATCTCTGAGCTGAAAACAGCTAACAACGAGTTAAAGATCGACATTGAGAAAAAGGAGCAGATCGACGAGATGCGCAGGGAATTTCTCTCCAATGTCTCCCATGAGCTGAAAACGCCCCTGGCGCTGATCCAGGGCTATGCGGAGGGACTTTCGGAGGGCGTAAATGACGATGCGGAAAGCCGGAGCTTTTACTGCGAGGTTATCATGGACGAGGCGGGGAAGATGAACCGGATGGTCGGAAAGCTTCTCACTCTGAATCATCTGGAATTTGGAAACGATCCGGTGACCATGAGCCGCTTTGATGTGACGGAGCTGATCGCGGGAGTAGTGGAAAACGCTTCGCTGCTTCTTGGGCAGAACGGTATTTCCCTCAGCTTTTCGGAGGAGCCCGCCTATGTGTGGGGCGACGAGTTTCAGATTGAGGAGGTTATCACCAATTACCTGAGCAATGCAATCCATTATGCACAGGGGGAGAAGCGCATCCGGATTTTCTACACTTACAGGCAGGATGTGCTGCGGGTGAGTGTTTTCAACACCGGAGAGAAGATTCCGGAGGACGCTCTGCCCCGGGTGTGGGATAAATTTTACAAGGTTGACAAGGCGCGCACCCGGGAATACGGCGGCAGCGGCATCGGACTTTCCATTGTGAAGGCCATCATGGAGTCCCACCACAGGGCCTGCGGTGTAAAAAATTATGAGAACGGCGTCGAATTTTGGATGGAATTAGATAAAAATGCGGTTGCATGAACGGGAAAAGAGTGATACGATATTTATATCAGTTTTATTCGGGAGGAGTTTTCGTGAAAAAATCCATGAGAAGAAAATGTTTTCTGTGCAGTGTGCTTTTTGCGGGTGCGCTGGCACTGACCGGCTGCGGTGAGGAACCGTATGAGCTGGAGGACAATGAGCGCGAGATTATTGCAAATTATGCGGCGCATATTATTTCAAAGCATAACAGGCAGCAGCCGGAGGGTTATCAGTACGTCTATGTATCCGGGGAGGAAGAGGACGAGCCGGAAGAAAAGCCCTCGGATGATAAAGAAAAGGAAGAGGAGCCGGCTGCGGCGGACAGCGGGCAGGAAGAGCCGGCAGATGGCGCGGATGATAAGACGGATGATGCACAGGAGCCGCAGGAGCCTTCCGTGACGCTTTCGGAGGCGCTGGGACTTTCCGGAGTGCAGGCGGTTTACACGGGTGTGGAGCTGACGGACCGTTACGATGCGGCTGTTCCGGATGACGGCAAGAGGCTGATGGTTCTGCATGTGACGCTGAACAACGAGAGTGATAAGGATGTGGATATTGACATGGTATCCGTCCTGCCGGTTTTCCGTGCGACGGTGAACAATACGGAGGAGACAACCGCGGAGCTGGCCATCTTCCCCGATAATTTGAGCACCTGGGAGGGCACGGTCGGTGCCGGGAAATCGGTGGAAACCGTCATTTTGTTCCAGCTGAGTGACGCGGAGATCACTTCCGTGGAGCAGCTGGAGATGCAGGTGACTGCGGGAGAGAACGTATCGCGGGTTGTATTTTTGTAACAGCCGATAGCTGAACCGTAACATAATTTTGTAAAAACAGATAAAAAAGTGGTGCAATTTTTAGACGACATATGCTATAATGAGACTGGTTATATTGAATCGCTTCAGGAGGAAATATTTTTATGGATACAAATATTCTGTTAGAGAATGGTACAAATGAGCTGGAAGTGCTGGAGTTTATGCTGAATGACAATCATTACGGCATAAACGTGGCGAAGATACGTGAGATTTTAGCCTATCAGCCGGTGACGCCCGTTCCGAATTCCCAGCCCAGCGTGGAAGGCATTTTCATGCCGCGCGATGCGATGATCACAGTCATCAACCTGAAAAACTGTCTGTCGCTCCCTCATGAGGGAGAGGGCAAGGGACTGTTCATCATCACGAATTTTAATATGCTTGATCTGGCGTTTCATGTGGACGCGGTGATTGGAATCCATAGAGTCTCCTGGGCAGATATTATCGAGCCGGATTCCACGATCAATATTGGGGAGGAGGGCATTTCAACCGGCGTGGTTAAGCTGGATGATAAGCTGGTAATCATTCTTGATTTTGAGAAGATCGTGACGGATATCAGCCCTGATACCGGACTTCGGCTGAGTGATATCGAGGATCGGGGCGAGCGCCAGAGATGTGATTCGCCGATTGTTCTGGCGGAGGATTCGCCGCTTCTGAGCAAGCTGATCACGGATTGTCTGAAGAAAGCCGGCTACACGAATCTGAATATGAACGTGAACGGTCAGGAGGCATGGAATAAACTGGTGAAATACAAGGAAGAGGGGACACTGGAGGAGAATGTTCACTGTATTATCACAGATATAGAGATGCCTATTATGGACGGCCATCGCCTGACCAAGCTGGTAAAGGAAGACGACGAGCTGAAGAATATTCCGTTGATTATCTTTTCCTCCCTTGTCAATGACGAGATGCGGCGGAAAGGTGAGGCATTGGGAGCAGATGCGCAGTTGACGAAGCCGGAGATCGGAATGCTTGTGGATACCATCGATCAGCTGATCGATAAAACAGAAATCTGATCGCAGGATTTGAATGAAAATGGGGTGGGAGCGTTCTAAAGCGCAGGCGTTTTAGACACTCTCACTTTTCGCGATAAAAAGCGTTAGAAAAGAGGAAAATTTTATGCGAAATAATGAGGACTATCTGGACAGTTTGCTCAATAATGTGACGCAGAAGCTAAGCGAGTTCGATGAGGATTTTGAGCAGAAAAAAGAGACAGCCGATGCTTACATGACAAAGAGGAATCTGCCGCCGAAGACGATGAAGGCCCTCAAGACCGTAAGGGAAAATCAGTTCCTCCGCGACTTCGAGAAGGAGTTGAAGCAGGATAATGTAGATGATTTTCTGGCGGCATTCGAGGCGGAGCTGGAGGATGACCAGCAGGAATACGAGCGGACGCGGGCCGTTAAGGCTGATGAGTCGGTTGTGAGCCTTGATCAGCCGTCGGCAGCGCCAAAGGAGCCGGAGAGCATGGTAATGTCAGATCAGGAGTTCTTCGGAAAGTCGGAAGATGCTCCGGTGGATGATCTGATGGTGGACACCTTTGACGATCTGGGAGATTTTGTCGAGCTGCCGCCGGAAGAGCCGGCTGCGGAGACGGTCGATGTGATGGCTGCCGAAAAAGCTGCACCGGAGGAAAAAGAAGCGGCCAGTCTGCCGGAAGGTATGGAGGAGCTTGAAAGCCTTTTTGATGACGGCGACGAGTTCCCTCTGGGGAGCGGGGAAGCATTCGGTGACAAGGCCGTCGATTTCGGACTGGACGGTCAGGACAGCGCCGGCCCTGTTTCCGAATCAGATGGCACGGGGGATACGATTTTGCCGGAGGATGGAGATATGGGCGATACGGATATTATGGATTTTCTAAACAATATGACGGAGGACGAGGCGCTCTCCGATATCGGTAAGATGCTGGAGGCGGACGGACAGGAGATCTCATTGGAGGATCTGAACGCAGAGCCGGAAAATCTTTTCCATGCAGCAGACGTGGCTGAGAGCAGGAAGGCGCCTGTGGCACAAAAGGCAAAACCGAAAAAACAGGGTTTTTTTGCAAAGCTGATGGACCTGCTCTTCGGAGAGGATGAGCAGGAGAGTGAATCCGCTGTTATCGAGGGTGCAGGTGACCTGGAAACCATTTCGGATGAAAATATGGAGATACTAAAGGCGATGAACGGTGATAAGCTGACGGAGCCGGCAGGAAAGAAGAGCAAGAAGGCAAAAAAGGAAAAGAAAAAGAAGGAGAAGAAGGAGAAACCGCCGAAGGAAAAGAAAGAAAAGAAGCCGAGGGAGAAGAAGCCGAAAAAGGAGAAGCCCAAGAAGACACCCGGACCGAAGGAGAAGCCGCTTCCGAAGGGCCCGGTGGTGCTGATCTGGATTTTTGCGCTGTCGATTTTTGCACTGGTATTTATCGGAAACAGCCTTCTTAGTTACAGCAATAGTATTTCCGCGGCGGAGACCAGCTTTGATCAGGGCCATTACGTAGCGAGTTACAAGGAGCTGGCGGGCATGAAGATCAAAGGTGGCGACGAGGAGATTTATGAGAAGGCAAAGCTGCTTGCCGGAGTGCAGGCGGAGCTGGACGCGTACTATTCCATGATGGAGATGCGCAAGTTTGACCTTGCGCTGGACTGCCTGGTGCGCGGGCTGGGAAGGGCTGAGCTTCACAGAGCCGAGGCCGCCGAGCTTGGAATCGAGCCTCAGCTGAATACGGTTGCGGACGAGATTGAGATGCAGCTGGCTGATCAGTTTAATGTGACAAAGGAGCAGGCTGCCGAGCTCTACGATATTAGCAGACGCGACGACTACTCTCTGGAGCTGGATGCGATTTTGTATGAGCTTGGGTTGAAGCATTGAGAGGCTTATTATGATAGCGATTATAGATTACGACGCGGGAAATTTAAAAAGTGTGGAGAAGGCATTGGCATTTCTGGGGCAGCCCGGCGTAGTGACCAGAGACCGGAAGGAGATCCTTGGCGCAGACAAGGTGATCCTTCCCGGCGTGGGCGCCTTTGGAGATGCCATGAACCAACTGAAAAAATACGAGCTGGATCGGGTGATACAGGAGGTGGCGGAGAACGGGACGCCGCTTCTGGGTATCTGCCTTGGATTGCAGCTTTTTTTTGAGGGCAGCGAGGAGAGTGAGGGCGTGGAGGGGCTTGGTATTTTAAAGGGGCGCATTGTGCGTTTCGACGAGAGCCATGGACTGAAGATTCCACACATCGGCTGGAATTCACTGAGACTGCAAAATGACGGCAGGCTGTTTCGAGGTATTGCAGGTGAGCCGTATGTATACTTTGTGCACTCCTACTATTTGCGGGCGGAAGATGAGGGGATCGTGAAGGCGGTCACAAAGTACGGCGATACGGTGCATGCATCGGTGGAGCGGGGGAACGTATTTGCGTGTCAGTTCCACCCGGAAAAAAGCAGCGCAGTGGGGCTTGCGATTTTGAAAAATTTTGCCGGGATTACATTGTGCAAATAACGGGGAATCATGTACCGGATGGTACTGGATTTCGGGAGGGTGTGTAACATGTTTACGAAACGGATTATTCCCTGCCTGGATGTGAACCGGGGCAGGGTCGTCAAGGGTGTGAATTTCGTCAATCTGAGGGACGCGGGAGATCCGGTGGAGATAGCGGCAGCCTATGATAAGGCGGGCGCGGATGAGGTCGTCTTTCTGGATATTACCGCTTCCAGTGACGGGCGGGAGACGGTGGTTGATATGGTGCGCAAGGTTGCCGAAAAGGTGTTCATTCCCTTTACGGTGGGCGGAGGTATCCGCACGGTAGACGATTTTAAGGCATTGCTCAGGGAAGGAGCGGACAAGATTTCCATCAATTCCTCCGCGATTAACCGACCGGAGCTGATCAGCGAGGCGGCGGACAAGTTCGGCAGCCAATGTGTGGTTGTAGCCATCGACGCGAGACGCCGCCCTGACGGCAGCGGCTGGAACATTTTTAAAAACGGCGGCCGTGTGGATATGGGCATTGATGTCGTGGAGTGGGCCATGAAGGCCGACCGCATGGGTGCGGGGGAAATTTTGCTCACAAGCATGGACTGTGACGGCACGAAGGCGGGCTACGACATTGAGCTGACGCGACAGATTGCGGATGTGGTATCGATCCCGGTGATCGCCTCCGGAGGTGCGGGCACGATGGAGCATTTTTATGACGCATTGACTGCGGGTGGCGCGGATGCTGCGCTGGCGGCGTCGCTGTTCCATTACAAGGAGTTGGAGATTGGAGCCTTGAAGGACTATCTCGCCGGGCGCGGTGTGTCCGTGCGAAGATAGTACCCTCGGTGAACAAGGGCACATGCGCCCTTTGTCCACTGTGGGTATAGATACAAAAGAAAAGGAGATGATCGGTATGTCAATGATCAGTAACGACTGGCTCCCGGTGCTTTCCCCGGAGTTTAAGAAACCCTACTACGCCGATTTGTATCGGTTTGTGCGGGATGAATATCACAAGTATGTCGTTTATCCGCCCTCGGAGGATATTTTCAACGCCTTTCATTTTACGCCCTTAGAGCAGGTGAAAGTGCTGATTTTAGGGCAGGACCCCTATCACGGGGAGCATCAGGCCCACGGGCTGTGTTTTTCGGTGGAGGAGTCCCAGACTCAAATTCCGCCTTCGCTCGTCAATATTTACAAGGAGCTGCACGACGATCTGGGCTGCTGCATACCGGACAATGGTTATCTGAAAAAGTGGGCTGACCAGGGCGTACTGCTTCTTAACACGGTGCTCACGGTGCGCGCGCATCAGGCAAATTCTCATCAGGGCAAGGGCTGGGAGCGGTTCACAGACGCGGTGATCGAGGCGGTGAACGCGCAGGATCGGCCCGTTGTTTTCCTTCTGTGGGGCAGGCCTGCACAGAGCAAAATTCCGATGCTGAACAATCCGAAGCATCTCGTTTTAAGCGCGCCGCATCCGAGTCCGCTCTCGGCGCACCGCGGTTTTTTCGGGTGCCGGCATTTCAGTAAGACGAACGCGTTTCTGGAGAAAAACGGGGCCGCACCGATCGACTGGCAGATTGAAAATATAAGATAACAGCGAAGCCGGTGCGCGTCCCTGAGGCGTGAAAAGCAACAAGATTACTAAAGCAGATAGTCGTTTTGTGAAAAAGGGCTTGAAAGCGCCCGGGGATTCTTTTACAATAGCATTAAGCAGACAAAGGTTTTTGCCGATAAACATAAAAGAGAGACACGGAGGTCTGATTTTTTCAAAGGAGTGATAAGGATATGGCTAATTTTAATGTTGGTAATTTATTTTCGAGTATGGGCACGGGCAATTCCGGTGTTGGCGGTTTAGGCGGACTGCTGGCCGACTACAATTCGATCCGCAACGGCTCCTACAGCAGGCTGATGAAGGCTTATTATGGCGGCATGGATAACAGCAAGTCGTTTAAGCCGGCTTACAGCAGAGTGGCAAAGCGGGACGACTACAATTACAATACTTCTACGGCAAAGGACAGTGCGGCGACGATCAAGGAGCTGCAAAGCACGACCGACAAGCTGACCGCTTCCGCAAAGGCGCTCTACACATCCGGTTCCAAATCCGTATTCAACAAGAAGGATGTGAAGGACGAGGACGGTAACGTTGTGACGGATTCCAGAGGCGTTGCAAAGCAGGAGTATGATGTGAATCAGATCTACAAGAGCGTAAAGAGTTTTGTGGATAATTACAACAGCGTTCTGGAGGCGGCTGACAAGTCTGCGGACCGCAAGGTGCAAAACAGCGTGATCGGGATGATCAATTACACGAAGCAGGAGTCCAACATGCTGGGCAAGCTCGGCATTACCATCGGTTCGGACTACCAGCTTTCCATTGATGAGGATGCGTTTAAGGCGGCTGACATGAACGTGGCGAAGAGCCTGTTCAACGGCACCGGTTCCTATGCGTACACCATCGGAAGCAAGTCGGCCATGGCGAACAGCTATGCGGATCTGGAGGCTTCCCGCGCGAATACTTACAATCGGTATGGCAGCTACGGCAGCGCATACAATTCAGGATCGATCTACAATAACTTTTTTTAGAAAAGCAAATTTGGATAATCAGACAGGAGCGGCGGATGCTGCTCCTGTTTTGCGATTACGGTTCGAAGGCAGAAAAGGTGCTTTCGAAGATGTTAAAACATGATTGAGATAGGAGGATTAAACGGATGAAAAAAGACAGAAAAACGGCCTGGCTCATAGCACTGGCGCTGATGTGCGTACTGGTGTTTACCGTGTCGGGGACTTGTGAGGCAAAAACAGCCGGGGCAGCAGCATTAACCGGGGCAGAGAAAAAGCAGTTCCGTAAATATTTGAAGGGCGGGATTGAGGACAATTGCTATATGAGTAAAAAACAGGGGCCCTTGTACGGCGCTGAGTTTTTTGTCTATGACATCAATGGTGACGGGCGTAAGGATGTCATTGTATCCGGGGCACTGGGACTCCGCGATAAGAGCCTGTCGGAGATTTATATGCATGCAGACGGTAAATACAAAGTAATTCCGATTGATGGAAAGCTGAAGGGCGTGTCTGCAAAGGGGCTTAATTTTGTTGATGAGGATTACAGCGGTGCAGGCGAAATCCGTTATTATTCCCGCACTGCTTATCGGTTTGACAGACATGGCAGAATGATCGCAGCCGACTCTTACAGCGTGGAAACAATGTATTACGATACGGCAAGTGGAAAGGAGTATCCGAACGGAAAGGTTGTGTCAAAAAAATATCTGGATATAAAAGGACAGAAAATCAGTCAGTCAGTTTATAAAAAAAGCCTGGCGAAGACAAACAAGAAAAAGAATGTGAAAATGCACGCCATTACCGGGACGAATGTTGACAAGTATTTGAAATAGTTTATGAAAAGCGATCAGAATTTAACGCAGTATGGGGCGGACTCTGGGGCGTGAAAAGTAACGAACTGTTATGATACAGGCAATATTTCCGGTTCAAAGCCCTTGAAAAATCGGCTTTTTTATGTATAATGAAATCGGTGTGTTTTAACTGTAGATTTTTGTGACGTTTCGGCTGCCGGCGAAAAAGGGTACGGCGGTAGCCGAAACGTCAGGATTTTTCAAGCAAAGAGGGGAATTTATGATTAGTGCAAACAATATAAGCTTACGTCTCGGGAAAAAAGCGCTTTTCGAGGATGTAAATATCAAATTTACGGAGGGGAACTGTTACGGGCTTATCGGTGCAAACGGTGCCGGAAAGTCCACCTTTCTGAAAATACTGACCGGAGAGCTGGAAGCCACCAGCGGGGATGTGGTCATCACTCCCGGCGAGCGCCTTTCCTTTTTAAAGCAGGATCATTTCCGCTATGACGATTATACCGTACTGGATACGGTCATTATGGGAAATGAACGGCTCTACGAGGTGTCAAAAGAGAAGGATGCCATCTATATGAAGGAAGATTTCACCGACGAGGATGGCATTCGCGCCAGCGAGCTGGAGGCGGAGTTTGCGGAAATGGACGGATGGAACGCCGAGAGCGATGCGGCGACGCTTTTAAACGGGCTTGGCATCCCGCCGGAAGAGCATGATCATCTGATGAAGGATCTGCCGGGCGCGCTGAAGGTGAAGGTGCTCCTTGCGCAGGCGCTCTTTGGAAATCCTGACATTTTACTGCTCGACGAGCCGACCAACCACCTGGATCTGGATGCCATCGCGTGGCTGGAGGAGTTTTTGATTAATTTCAACAACACGGTCATCGTGGTATCCCACGACCGTTACTTCTTAAATAAGGTATGTACGCATACGGCGGACATCGATTACGGCAAGATTCAGCTCTACGCCGGGAACTACGATTTCTGGTATGAGTCGAGCCAGCTGCTCATCAAGCAGATGAAGGAGGCCAACAAGAAGAAGGAGGAGAAGATCAAGGAGCTGCAGGAATTTATCTCCCGGTTCTCTGCCAATGCCTCCAAGTCCAAGCAGGCGACGTCACGCAAGCGTGCTCTGGAAAAAATCCAGCTGGATGAGATGAAGCCCTCCAGCCGGAAGTATCCCTATATCGATTTCAGACCGAACCGCGAGATCGGAAACGAGGTGCTGGAGGTTCACAACATCAGCAAGACGATTGACGGCGAGAAGGTGTTAAACGACGTTTCCTTTATTATGGGACACGACGATAAGATTGCTTTTGTGGGAAGCAATGAGCTGGCAAAGACGACGCTCTTTAAGATTCTGGCCGGGGAGATGGAGCCGGACGAGGGAAACTACAAGTGGGGCGTTACCACGAGCCAGTCGTATTTCCCGAAGGATAATACGGCGATTTTCGGGGATAATGGTCTTGCAATTACCGACTGGCTGACACAGTTTTCCGAGATCAAGGACGCCACCTACGTCCGCGGCTTCCTCGGACGGATGCTTTTTGCGGGGGAGGACGGTATGAAGCGCATGAAGGTGCTCTCCGGAGGAGAGCGTGTGCGGGTGCTTCTTTCCCGTATGATGATCGAAGGCTCCAACGCGCTCATTCTCGACGAGCCGACCGACCATCTGGATATGGAGAGCATCACGGCGTTAAACAACGGGCTGATAAAGTTTCCCGGGGTGCTTTTGTTTGCGTCTCGCGACCATCAGGTGGTTCAGACGACCGCGAACCGTATCATCGAGTTTATGCCGGACGGGACGATTATTGACAAGATCACGACGTATGACGAGTACCTCGAGAGCGATGAGATGGCTAGAAAGCGGGCGGTTTACTCCATGTCGGAGAGTGATTCTCAGGACAACTAGAACGAAGAATGGCATTGACATTTAACGGAATAATTGTAAAATAAGAGATAGTAAAAAAATAATACGAGGAAATGAGGGACATGATAAAACGATCCGAATCTATTCTTATATTGATTCTGTGCGCGGTTCTTGCCATCACTGGTATTACGTTTTTTGGCTTTGATACGGCTTATGCCGCTGAAAAGACACCCTTTACGATAACTTTTAAGGGCAAGAGCGTGAAGCTGGACAAAGATTTTAATAACAGTATTGAAAACGGCATTAAGAAAATAAGCTACAAGTCGCTGAAGAAGAAATGGGGTAAAGCATCGGAGGCAACGGATTACGAGGGATCACCCTTTTTTTGGATAAAAGATACATCGTCCGTTATCTACTACGAGGGCGAAACCAAGAATTCCGGCTCAGCGCTCCAATTTGAGCTTTACAGCAAAAACAGCGGCATCTGCGGCATTAAAATCGGCGCAAAGAAAGCTGCCGTACTAAAAAAGCTCAAAAAAATCGTGGATCAAAAATATATCTTCCGGGAAGATACGGACTATGTTATGGTTGGCTGTGAGGACAAAAAAGGAAATTTTACCGGCATGGTAAATATTGTATTTGGCTTCTCGGAGGGAAAGCTTATAAGCATCTGCGGTGTCGCAAATGATATCGGGTTTTTGAAGTAGCCGCACAGCTTCTTTATCCGGTGTCTGCAGATGCGGGGCAGTAAATGTGCATTTCTGCCCCGTGAAAAGCGACAAACTGCCATATGCACGTTGATTTGTACAGTCCCGACGCTTTACAAGAAAAACAAAGAATGTTAAAATAATAACCAAGGTCGATATGACAATAAACGTGTCAAACGGCACGTAAAATAAAGGAGGATATAGCAATGCCCAGAGCAAAACAGTCGATGGATGGAAATACCGCTGCCGCTCACGTAGCGTACGCCTACACAGAAGTA
This sequence comes from uncultured Lachnospiraceae bacterium, assembly GCA_949132985.1. Taxonomy (GTDB): domain Bacteria; phylum Bacillota; class Clostridia; order Lachnospirales; family Lachnospiraceae; genus W0P33-017. The sequence continues at coordinate 27,868 of CASCGD010000012.1, read as the reverse complement.
GCAGGAATCTATCCGATCACACCTTCTTCACCGATGGCTGATTCCGTTGATCAGTGGTCAGCAGCAGGTCAGAAGAACATTTTTGGCAATACCGTCAAGGTTGTGGAGATGCAGTCGGAGGCCGGTGCGGCAGGTACCGTACACGGTTCCCTCGCAGCAGGCGCTTTGACGACTACTTTTACCGCTTCCCAGGGATTATTACTCATGATCCCCAACATGTACAAGATCGCAGGCGAAAATTTACCGTCTGTGTTCCATGTATCAGCGCGTACCGTATCTTCTCACGCACTGAACATTTTCGGCGATCACAGCGACGTTTACGCCTGCCGTCAGACCGGTTTTGCGATGTTGGCAGAGACCAACCCGCAGGAGGTTATGGATTTAAGCCCGGTTGCACATCTGGCAGCGCTTGAGGGACAGGTTCCGTTCTTAAACTTCTTCGACGGCTTCCGCACCTCTCACGAGATTCAGAAGATCGAGAAGTGGGACTATGAGGATTTGAAGGACATGTGCCCGATGGACGCGGTGAAGGCATTCCGCGATCACGCGTTAAATCCTGAGCATCCGACTGCACGCGGCTCTCATGAGAACGGCGATATCTTCTTCCAGCACCGTGAGTCCTGCAATGGCTTCTACGATGCGCTTCCTGCAGTCGTAGAGAAGTATATGAAGAAGGTAAACGAGAAGCTTGGCACCGACTACGATTTGTTTAACTACTACGGCGCGCCCGATGCGGACCGCGTGATCATCGCGATGGGTTCCATCTGTGACGTGATCGAGGAGGTTATTGATTACCTGACCGCAGCAGGCGAAAAGGTTGGACTTGTAAAGGTTCGCCTGTACCGTCCGTGGTCTTCTGAGGCTATTTTAAAAGCCATTCCGAAGAGCGCGAAGAAAATTGCTGTATTAGACCGTACGAAGGAGCCCGGTTCCCTCGGCGAGCCTTTGTTCCTCGACGTTGCAACCACGCTGCGTGAGGCCGGCATCAATGATGTCGTATTAACCGGCGGACGTTACGGCCTTGGTTCCAAGGATACTCCTCCTTCTTCCGTATTCGCAATCTACAAGGAGCTGGAGAAGGATGCGCCCAAGCCGCGCTTCACAATCGGTATCGTGGACGACGTGACAAACTTAAGCCTTCCCGAGATCAAGCCCGCGCCGATCACATCCGCAGCAGGCACGAAGGAGTGCAAGTTCTGGGGTCTCGGCGGCGACGGTACGGTTGGAGCAAACAAGAACTCCACCAAGATTATCGGCGACCACACCGACAAGTATATTCAGGCATACTTCCAGTATGATTCCAAAAAGACCGGCGGTATCACCATTTCCCATCTGCGTTTTGGCGATAACCCGATCAAGAGTCCTTACTATATCAACCAGGCGGACTTCGTGGCTTGCCACAATCCCGCATACGTGATCCAGGGCATGAAGATGGTTCAGGACGTAAAGCCCGGCGGCGTATTTATGATCAACTGCCAGTGGTCCGACGAGGAGCTCGAGAAGCATCTGAACGCAGAGGCAAAGAAGTATATCGCAGACAACAACATTCAGTTATACACGATCAACGCGATCGACAAGGCAATCGAGATCGGCATGGGCAAGCGCACCAATACAATTTTACAGTCCGCATTCTTTAAGCTGGCTGATGTAATGCCCATCGACGAGGCGGTTGATTTTATGAAGCAGGCAGCAAAGAAGTCTTATTCCAAGAAGGGTGACGCTGTTGTAGAGATGAACTACAAGGCGATCGATGCCGGCGTGGACGCCGTGCACAAGGTAGAGGTTCCCGATTCCTGGAAGAACCCTGCTCCCGATGCTCCCAAGCCTGAAAAGAGCGGAAGACCCGAGGTTGTCAAGATGGTCAACGAGCTGTTAGAGCCGATCTCCAAGATGGACGGCGACAGCCTGCCCGTTTCCGCATTCAAGGGTATCGAGGACGGCCAGTTCGAGACAGGCGCATCCGCATACGAGAAGCGCGGAACTGCAGTGACCGTGCCCGAGTGGAATCCTGAGAAGTGTATCCAGTGTAACAACTGTGCATTTGTATGCTCTCATGCGACGATCCGTCCGTTCCTCCTCTCCGAGGATGAGGTAAAGGCAGCGCCTGCAGACATCAAGCTTGCAGATACAAAGCCGAAGGCCGGCGAGTTCAAGTTCACGATGAGCGTTACTCCGTTAGACTGTATGGGATGCGGTGAGTGTATTACCGTCTGTCCGACCGATGCGATCCGCATGGTACCGCAGGAGTCACAGGCTATGCAGCAGCCCGTATTCGATTATCTGGTAGCAAATGTAGGAAAGAAGGACAGCGGAATTTCCGATCTGACCCCGAAGGGCTCACAGTTCAATCAGCCGTTGCTTGAGTTCTCAGGCTCCTGTGCAGGCTGTGCCGAGACTTCCTATGCAAGACTGATCACACAGCTGTTCGGTGAGCAGATGTATATCTCTAATGCGACTGGATGTTCCTCTATCTGGGGTAACCCCGCTGCGACCTCACCGTATACGGTAAACAAGGATACAAAGAAGGGACCCGCATGGTCCAACTCCCTGTTCGAGGACAATGCAGAGCATGGCTTCGGTATGCAGTTAGGACAGAAGTATATCCGTGAGATGGCGATCGAGTCTGCAAAGGCTTGTGCAACCTCCGACAAGGCACCCGCTGAGTTAAAGGCTGCGTTTGACAAGTTCATGGAGACAAAGGACGACACGAGAGCAAACGCTGCTCCGGCTGCGGCGCTTGTCGCAGAGCTGGAGAAGGCGGCTGCAGCAGGATGTCCTGACGCTCAGGCAGCGCTTGAGAAGAAGGATTACCTCAGCAAGAAGTCCGTATGGATTTTCGGCGGTGACGGCTGGGCATATGATATCGGCTTCGGCGGATTGGATCATGTGCTTGCTTCCGGCGAGGACGTAAATGTGATGGTATTCGATACCGAGATGTACTCCAATACCGGCGGACAGGCTTCCAAGGCTTCCAACATTGGCGAGGTTTGCCAGTTCGCAGCAGCAGGTAAGGAGATTGGCAAGAAGTCCCTCGCGGAGATCGCTATGAGTTACGGTTATGTATATGTAGCTCAGATTGCTCTGGGCGCAAACCCTGCACAGGCAGTCAAGGCTATCGCAGAGGCAGAAGCTTACAACGGACCTTCCTTAATTATCGGCTACGCTCCCTGTGAGCTGCACGGTATTGCAAAGGGCGGCATGAACCACTGCCAGGATGAGATGAAGAAGGCGGTAGCTTCCGGTTATTGGAACCTCTTCTCCTTCAACCCCGCATTAAAGGCAGAGGGCAAGAATCCGTTTACCTTAACCTCCAAGGCCGGCGACGGCAGCTATCAGGATTTCCTGAACAACGAGTCACGTTATACACGTCTCGTAAAGCCGTTCCCCGAGCGCGCAGAGAAGCTTTTCAAGGAGTCCGAGGATGCTGCAAAAGCACGCTTCGAGCACTTGCAGAAGCTGGTTGAGTTGTATAAATAATTGTGTCGGAAGGCATAAGAGATAAGAGATAAGAAAACCCCCGCAGGATCTGCGGGGGTTTTTGTCAGGCGCACAGGGCGCATATTTCGTCAGATCAAAGACGTACAAAGGCTGTAATGCCGCGTTTAAAAATGTTTGTTTTTATATGGAAGATTGTATTTTGGCGATAAGCGCTTCCTGCAATATCGATCACAACAAGAAAGGAGTCCGGTTCCGGAGAAATCATGGTCGGATCGGAAGCAGCCGGAATTGTCTGTTTTTCCTGCTCACGGCATTCCAGCGCAAGGCCGAGCGCGTCAACGGCCATCTCATAGGCGTTTTTCATATTCTCTCCTTGCGTGAGACATTCCGGTATGTCCGGGAGGGAAACCCAGAAGCCTCCTTCTTCTGCTTTGTGGAATAATGCCGGATAAAAAAGCTTATGCATGTGATACCTCCATTTATTCTGATGAGGGACCATTTCAGTTCCGCCTGCTTTAAAATTGACTGCTCAAGTCCCTTTTTGAGACGCTTGCTGTGATAAGGAACTTCAGTTTGCCGTCCGGTTTTGATGTTTTTCATTTTGACATGGGAGCCGTTCTGTTTGACTTTTTCAAAACCGTTATTTTTGAGAAGTTTTATCATTTCTCGTGGTGTCATTGGAATCTCCGGTAGCTCCCTTTCTTATCAGGACAATATTGTAATACGTAATATTACGTGTTACCATATTTTTTTATGATCCCCGCGACCATTCACTATATTCAAACATCTAATCTATGTATACGAAAACAGCCGCGGCAAAAAGAGCGAGACCGCGGTGTGCATTGGCAGCTGCGGGACTTGCGCGCATGAGACAGCTGCATAACGGCCGGCTGACAGGAAAGAGTTACAGGAATGCCCGGGCTTTTCTGTAACGGAAAGGATACTATGAAGAAGGAAGAGTTAGGGACACTGATCATCGCGTCGGAGGATTCTATGTACCGGGTGGCGAAGACGCTGCTTTATAACGACGCGGACTGTGCGGATGCCATACAGGAGGCAATTGTAAAGGCGTTTACGAATCTGCACACGCTGCGGCAGGATTCCTACGCAAAAACGTGGTTGACCAGGATCGTGATCAATGAGTGTTATGCGATTATGCGCAAGCAAAAACGACTTGTCTCCCTCGAGGATTACCGACAGGAGGAGGGCGCATGCGAGGAGGACTACTCGGGTCTGTATGAGGCCATCGCCGCGCTTCCGGCGGAAAGCCGGATCTGTGTGACGCTCTACTATCTGGAAGGCTACAGCGTGAAGGAGACGGCAAAACTGCTGGATTTGACGGAGAGCGCAGTCAAAAACCGTCTGGCCCGGGCGAGGGCGCGGCTGCGGGCGGAGCTGGAAGATAATGTGCATACGGAAACGGTGCAGGGCCAGTCACCGGAAACGAAAGGGTATATGCTGCGCAGCTGCGGCGGAGTATGACCCGGGCAATGAATTGGCGCAGGAAGTGAGCCAAACCGTGCAGCAGCCGAATGCTGGAAGCATGACGGGACAAAGTATTGGTCCGGGCAGATATGCAGGGCAACAGACGGCGGTATGACATGCACGCGGATTGTACCGGGGAAAAGAATGCTGCAGGAGAGCAAGGAGGAAGAATATGAGATTAGACGATTTGAAAGAGGAATTTCCGAAAATGCCGGAGGGGATGAAAGCGATGATTGAGCGTGAGGTAGAAAAGCAGATAAAGACAGAGCGTGTACAGTTTAACAGACGCAAAAGAACCGCAGGAAAGGTCGTGGCGGCAAGTCTTGCGGCGGTCCTGCTCTTTGGGACGAGTGTTTACGCAGGTGTGCGGGCATACCGCATGCAGCAGGAGAAAGACGGCGATTACGGCGTGAAGGTCAGTGTTGCGGGCGAGGACGACGCGGATGCGGGAGATACCACAGTAACGCAGACGCCGGAGTCGATCCCGAATATCAAAATGGAGGTCGGGTATCTGCCTGAGGGCATGGTACAGACGGAGGAAGGAAAGTACAGCTATGAGGATGCGCGGGCAAAGGGAGGCGTGTCGATTTGCTTTTACCGGATGAACACGGGCGATGACAAGTTTGAGGTTTACCACAGCGATGTGGCTGAGAGTGAAAATTTCACCGTAAACGGTTTCGACGGTGTCTATCTGCGCTCGCCGAACCTCTACGAGGAGGAAATCAGCTTTAACCAGCGGATTTACGTGGCATACACAGACGTCCATTACGTTATGAAGATGTACATCGCATCGGATGTGACGAAGGCGGAGGCGATGAAGATCGCGCAGGGTATCCGTGTGACACCGACTGAGGAGACAAAGGGTCTCGCCGTTGTCAACGCAGAGGACTGGAGTTCCTACCAGGCATCATTAAAGATGAGGGATGAGGTCGCTTCCGATGATCCGGGTATGGCTTATGCGGTTGCAAAGGAGCAGATGGCAAATACGCACAAAATCGGCGAGCGTTTTTCGGCGGAAAAGAACGGAAACGAGAACTATAAGTGGCTGGAGATGCAGGTATCTGACGTGAAGGTTGCGGACGATCTCTCGCTGCTTGACCCGGCGCATGTGGATGAGGATTTGACAGCAGCCGTAGGCGCGGACGGAAAAATACTTCCGGCGACGATTCAGTATATCAAGGAGGGCGGAAGCGATTCGCTTTCCGAGGTGGTGAAGGAACGTCAGGTTGCGCAGAAGCTGGTTTATGCAACGGTTGAATACACGAACACGGGAGACAAAACGCTCCATGACGTACTTTTCTTTGGGAATCTGACGCGGATATGCGAGAAGGACGGACAGATGCAGATCTGTTTCAAAGACAGCAGGGATTCCTATGAGACGCCGAAGGCAGGCGATACATGGACAAGAGCAGTCAACCAGGGCCGTTCTTCCTTCTGGGAGATGCAGTACTATGACGTGACCGGCGGCGAGCGCGGCAACAATTACATTGACAGCATTCAGCCGGGCGAGACCGTGACCGTTCATATGGCATGGTTTGTGACCGGGGAGGAGTTAAGCTCGCTGTATCTGAGCCTTGACACCTTCGGAGGCGCGGGCGATTTCGCGGACACGGCGCTTGCAATGGGGTATGTGGATATAAGACAAAAAAATCAGTCATAATTCGGACAACTCCCGCATAGTATCTTATAGGAGGAAAGCGAAACGCGCAGTAGTAAGATGCTTTCCGACGGAGTGCCCGAGAGCTTCGCGAACGGGCGATACCTTGAGTCAGGGAGGTAGTATGCGGGTGAGGGTGAGCTCGAAAAAACAGGAAAAAAAGAGAAGGATATCGGCGTTTTGCATCCTTCTCTTTTGCGTGTGTACAGCTTTTATAATAGAAATGATGCAGATGGGCGGAGGGCTTTTGACCGAGGGCTTTACGGAGTTTGCAGGCGTTCAGGTGCGGGAGAGCCTCTATAAAAATATCGTGGATTATTTTTTGCCGATTACAAGCTGCAAAAAGCCGTCGGAGCGGTCCGTCTCACAGGTGATTTTTGATCTGGTGCTTGAGGGACTGCCGGTGTGCACCTACGCTGCAAAGGGCGGGACAAAGGGCGTTCCCGAGAGTGATTTTGAAGCGGAGCTTGAGCAGCAGCTTGCCGCCCAGCTAACCCAGGAAAATGAAGCGTGGTCCTCACAGGATGCCGGGCCGGAGGAAAGCGGCGCCGGGCAGCAGGAGGGCGTCTGGGCGGAAGATATGCTTCGGAAGTCCTTTCTGGATCAGATGCCGGAGGAGAGCGCGGGGAGCATCGAAAAGACACTTTTCTCCTATGCGACAAAAAAAGCGGCAAAGGTGGATCTGGAGGAATTAGCCGATTATAAGACACTGGTGAAAAAGCACTATGTGATCGACGGGACGACCGGAAGCAACAAGAACCAGCTCAATGTAAAACGGCTCTTAAAGCAGGATCTGAAGCTGACTGAGGCAGCGGACGGACCGCAGATTCTGATCTATCATACGCATTCACTGGAGGGCTACCGGGATTCAAAGGCGGGCGATTTGAGTGAGTCGGTGGTGGGGCTTGGGGATTACCTGACAAAAATCCTGACCGGGCGATACGGCTTGAAGGTGCTGCATGACCGCAGCACCTACGACTCGGATCGTGACCGGGCATACGGAGTGGCGGGACCTGCGCTGGAAAAAATACTGAAGGAAAACCCGTCCATCGAGGTGGTCATCGACCTGCATCGGGATGGAGTTGCGGAGGATACTTACCTGCTGACCGAGGTCAACGATACGGTGATGGCGCCGGTCATGTTTTTCAACGGGTTGAGTTACACGAACAAAAACGGACGGCTCGCGTCACTTGGGAACCCGAATTTACAGACGAACCTTGCATTTTCCCTGCAGATGGAGCTGCTTGCAGGCGAGTATTATCCGGGGTTCAGCCGGGGCATCTATCTGAAAGGACTGCGCTACAACCTGCACTATTGCCCGAAATCGCTTTTGGTGGAGGTAGGTGCGCAGACGAATACCTTACAGGAGGCGATGAATGCAATGCCGCCGCTGGCGGACATTTTAAACCGTGTGCTCAGCGGAGAGAAGCCGTGAAAGTTACTTTTCGTGCCCCTCGAAAATGCGGTTGCTGTTCACTCCGTGACCAGTAACAAAACGCGCGCTGGCTGCGCGTTCCGCGAGAAAAACTGATGGCATTACCCCGAATCATGTGGTATAATTCTTAAGAGAGGCGAAATATGAGGTTTGTATAATTCTTAAAGAAATAAAGCACGGATAGATACAGGGGGATGCGGTATGGTGTACGAAGTTGTGCTGCAGTGGGCAGCCATCTTTTTGACCATTCTTGTTTTAGTTTGGAACAGTAAAGGGCAGGGAACTCTTGAGCGGAAAGCAGTCACGGCCTTCTTGACAATGACATTGCTTTTGAATGTCGGTTATCTGTTTGAACTCATGGCGGATAGCGTGGGCGTTGCGTTTATGGCGCGCCAGCTCGCACAGGGCGGGCTCATATTCATGGGCTATTTTATCTGTCTGTTTTTTTGCTATTATACAAGCGGCTATGTGCCGGTGTGGCTCGCTGTCTATACATTTATTTTTGATTTTATTATGCTTGTGATGACCTGGACGAGCCGCTGGCATGAGCTGATTTATCGAAATATTCGTTATGAGCAGGTGGGAAGCCTCTGGGAGCTTCATATCGAGCGGGGGGAGCTGTGGCTGTTTTTGTCTCTGGGCTGCGAGGTGCTTCCCATGGTTGCGACGTTCGTGACGATCTGCTCCTACATATGCAGGGAACATGTGGATTATCTGCGCAGACAGATTGTCGTGCTGGCCGCGCTGGCGTATCTTTCCTACGGAATGGCGCTGGTGTATGCCGCCTTTGTATTTCCGGGGCACTACAATTTCGCGGGCGTTCTCTGCATGCTCTTTGCGGACATTTTTGTGATCAGTTTTCGGGGTAAGAGCGGATTTAATCTGGACATCGTTTCGGCTGACCGGATGTTTGCCGATATGGGCGAGGGTATCATCGTCACGGATGCGTCGATGAATCTTCTGCGGTTTAATCAGGCGGCAAAGCGGGTGTTTCCGGAGCTTGAGCCGTCGCTCATCCATCACAATATCCGTCTGGTGCACAGCATACCTCTGGAGCTATTTGACGAGTATGAGAAAAAGAAAATTGACCTGGAAAATCAGCACTATGAGGTCAGCCGTACAGTCATCCGGGACTGCTGGAAACAGATTCGGGGCTATGTGCTGATTTTGGATGATCAGACGGTGGAGTTTAACTATATCACAGAGATTGTGAACGGCAGGAAAAAGGCGGAGAAGGCCGAGCGGGATGCGCTGCATGCATTGGAGGAGGCCGAGGAAGCAAACCGCGCCAAGAGTGATTTTCTCGCCAATGTATCGCACGAGATCCGCACGCCGATGAATGCAATCGTTGGGCTCGCGGAGCTGATCATAGAGGAAACGCTTGGCAGGAAGGAATATGATTTTGCATGCGATATCAAAAATGCTTCTATGAACCTGCTGGGATTGATCAACGATATTTTAAGCCTTTCCAAAATTGAGGCGGGCCAGATGGAACTGGAGCAGGTGGAATACAGCGTGGAGCAGCTTTTGGAGGAGGCGCTGCATCTGGCAAAGCTCTCGGCTTTTGGCAAGGGTCTGCAGCTGAAACGGGAGATTTCACCAAAGCTTCCGTGCAGGATGGTTGGCGATGAGATGCGTATTCGGCAGATGGTCGGGAATTTTCTTGATTTCGCCATGAAATATACAGAGGAAGGGTACGTGAAGCTGACGGTGACGCACAAGTGGCTGGATGAAAAACGCGTGCTGATGGTTTTTCAGTTTGAGGATACGGGGGAAGGTTTTGCGCCGGAGGATGCAAAAAGGCTTTTTGACCGTTTTCAGCCTATGGATGAACGCAAGGGCCGCAACCTTGAGAGCATCGGTCTTGGCATTGCCATCACGAAGCGCTTTCTCGATCTGATGGACGGAACTGTGGACGTGAACAGCGAGGTTGGCAGGGGAACGATCTTTACAGTCTGCTTTCCGCAGCAGGTTGCGGACATGCGCAGCATTGAGCAGCGGCCCTGGCGGGAACTCAATGTCCAGAAGGCGGAGGACGAGGCGTTTATTGTGCCGGATTACCGGGTGCTGGTGGTGGATGATAACAAGATCAATTTAAAGGTGGCGTGCGGCGCGCTCTCTCCTTACCAGTTTCAGGTGGAGTCTGCGGGAAGCGGCAGGAAGGCCATTCATATGGTGATGGAGACGGCCTACGACATGATTTTAATGGATCACATGATGCCGGAGATGGACGGTATCGAGGCAGCAGGGAGAATCCGCAGCGATTGCGGGGAAAACGGAAAAAAGCCGGTGATCATTGCTCTCTCCGCAAACGCCTACGACAATGCCCGGGAAATGTTTATCAGCAATGGCTTTCAGGATTTTATTGCAAAGCCCATCGACAAAAACGAACTGCGCGGGCTGCTGTGCCGATGGATTGGGCCGGAGCGCAGGCAGCCGGCAGAAGGTGCGTCAAGGATCGCCTGTGAGGCTCCCGGGGCAGAGGAGGCGCTTTCCATTCCCGGCATTGATGTGACGGAGGCGCTTTCGAGACATACCGGCGGTGTCGGGGATTATCTGGAGCTTTTGGAACTCTATTGTATGGACGGCAGAGAAAAGCGCGTACTTTTGGAGCGGCTGGCCAGGGAGGAGGACTACAAAAACTATCAGATTGAGGTACATGGCCTGAAAAGTGCGTCGGCAAATATTGGCGCCTGCGAGCTGTCGGAGCTTGCAAAGCGTCACGAGTTTGCGGCAAAGGATGGCGATTACGCGTTCATCAGGGACGGCGCCCCGGAGCTGCTCCAGATGTACGTTTCCCTGCTGCACGAGATTGAGCGGGTACTCAAATCCAGAGGCCGTTTTAAGGAAGAGGAGCCGAAGGCTTTGGGCGGGCGGCTTTCCCCGGAGGAGACGCAGGTGCGCATGGAGGAGATCCTGTCCGATATTGAAAATTTTGAGTCAAAGGCTGCTGCCGGGAAGGTGCAGGCACTTTTAGCAGAAAATATCGAAAAAAGTGCGCTTGACTGCTTGAAAGATGTGAAGAATAGGCTTAAAATGTATGATGATGATGCTGCTGAGGATTTGCTGCGGACGTATCTTTCGACCCATGCAGCAAAAGCAGAGTAAAGGTAACTGTGAAGGGACAAAGCAGTTATGAATTAGACGTAGGAGACTAAAAAAATGGAAAAGATGCGAATACTCGCGATTGATGACAACACCGTCAATCTTGCAACCCTGGAACAGGAATTAAAGTCAAAATATGAAGTCATTCCCATGATTTCAGGCCGCAGGGCAATCAAATATCTTTACCGGGAGCAGGTGGATTTGATTTTGCTGGATGTGGAGATGCCGATTATGGACGGCATCGAGACGTTAAAGGAGATCCGCACACAGGAGAACGGGGTGACGGTTCCGGTTATTTTTCTAACGGCCAAGAAGGACAAGGCTACGGTCATTGACGGCGCAAAGCTCGGCATCATGGACTACATCACAAAGCCCTTTAACCCGGAGGATCTGCACGAGCGCATTGAGCGTGTGTTCAAGCGGCTCGGTGTACTGCCGATGGAGGAGGAGGAACTCTTCAAGCGTGTAACCGGAATTCTGGATAATATTAAGGGCGGAAGGATCAAGCAGGCGATTGTGATGACCGAGGAGGTTTTAAACTATCAGATCGACGAGGAGGTTTCCGGGCGTATCCGAAATGCGCTTACAAAGCTGAGAAAGGACGATGTCTCCACTGCAGTGACAACGATTGAGCGCGTGGCGGATTTCCTGAACAAGCGGCTCTCCGTGAACAAAAAGACGGATACCATGCCGATCTCAGAGAGCGATATCTCCGTGCGTATTCTCTATGTGGTGGACGATATTTCCAAATTCAAGCGCAAGGATGCCATTACGAAGCTCAGAGATCTGCAAAAGTATGAGATCGGAAGCTATGTTTACCGCGTTGCGGATGAGACAGCGGAACTTTTGGAGGATTACGACGAGGTGAGCGCAGATAAGCTGCTGCAAAAGCTGCTGGCTGATTTAAAGACCGCATCATCAGCTGATCTCGCGAAGCGTGACACGGAGGAGATTGCAAAAAAGAATTGATCAAACGATTATGACACGATCGCGAAAGAAGAAAAGGGGATAATTTTGGGGGATACAAAAAGAATAAAGGATATGACGAGACAGGAGTACGTCAGTTACGTACAGCAGCACTACCGCAACGATCCGCAGTGGGTGCGCACAATGCTGATATCGAAATACGAAAAGGAACATAAAACAAAACAATAGCACCGGAATAAAACAACATCAAGACAGAAAAAACCACAAAAATACAGAAAAACATGTGGTTTTTTCTTTTCTGCTATGGTATACTGCTAGTAGATGCAAAAGCGTAAATTTTTTATGTGGAGGAAATTGTTATGCCGAAACAATATTTTGACGGGGAGATCGCAAAAGCGCCCCGTATCCAGAAAATGATCGATTATCTGTTTGCGGAGCTTCCGGTGATCGAGGCGGACCGCGCCGAGATCGTGACCGAGAGCTATAAGCAGACCGAGAATGATCCGATTGTTTTGCGTCGTGCGAAGGCGTTTCAGGCGATTTGTGAGAAGCTGCCGATGGTGATTCGTCCCATGGAGCTGATCGTGGGAAGTAATGCAAAAGCGCCCCGGGGCTGCCAGATGTTCCCGGAGTACTCTTATTCCTGGATGGAGGCAGAGTATGAAACGGTTGCCACCCGCGAGGCGGATCCGTTTTATATCGCGGATGACACGAAGCGGCGGCTGCACGAGGCGTATCAATACTGGGAGGGGAAGACTACCAGTGAGCTTGCTACATCCATGATGGCGCCGGAGGCACTCATGGCGATGAAGCACAATATTTTCACGCCGGGCAACTATTTTTATAACGGTATCGGACATTTTACGGTTAAGTACGAGGAAGTGCTCGCCATTGGCTTTGAGGGCATTATCGCGAAGATCGATGAGGAGCTTCATAAGCTGACGCTGTGCGCGCCGGACTATGCGACCCATCACACCTTCCTTGTGGCTGCAAAGATGAGCTGTGAGGCTGCGATTACATACGCGAAGCGTTATGCGGCGCTGGCGAAGGAGGAGGCGGCGAAGGAGACTGATCCTGCGCGCCGGGCGGAGCTGCTTGTGATTGCGGATAACTGTGCGAAGGTACCGGCGAAGCCTGCCGAGAGCTTTTACGAGGCGTGTCAGTCCTTTTGGTTCGTGCAGGAGCTGCTGCAGACTGAGTCCAGCGGACATTCCATCTCGCCCGGACGCTTCGACCAGTATATGTACCCTTATTATAAGAAGGATATGGATGCCGGAAAAATCACCCGGGAGTTTGCACAGGAGCTTTTAGACTGTATCTGGATTAAATTAAATGATTTGAACAAGTGTCGTGACGAGGCGAGTGCCGACGGTTTTGCCGGTTACAGCCTGTTCCAGAATCTGATTGCAGGCGGTCAGGACGAGGAGGGCGTGGATGTGACAAACGATTTGTCCTTCATGTGCCTGGAGGCCAGCATGCATGTTATGCTGCCTCAGCCTTCGCTTTCGGTGCGCATCTGGAACAAGACGCCGGACGCTTTTATCATCAAGGCGTCGCGTCTGGCGCGTACCGGTATCGGACTTCCGGCGTTTTACAATGACGAGGTTATCATCCCAGCTCTCATGAGCCGCGGCGTTTCTCTTGCGGACGCCCGCACCTATAATATCATCGGCTGCGTGGAGCCCCAGAAGGCGGGAAAGACGGACGGCTGGCACGATGCGGCGTTCTTTAACATGTGCCGCCCTTTGGAGATGGTATTCTCTAATGGCTATGAGAATGGCGAGCGGGTGGGCTTACAAACCGGCGATGTCACACAGATGGCGACCTTCGAGGAGTTTTATGAGGCTTATGAGAAGCAGATGAACTACTTTATCGCGGTGATGGTCAATGCCCTCAACTGTATCGACAACGCTCATGCGACGCGTATGCCGCTGCCTTTCCAGTCCACGATGATCGACGACTGCATCGGCCGCGGAAAGACTTTGCAGGAGGGCGGCGCGATCTACAACTTTACCGGTCCCCAGGGCTTTGGTATCGCGAATGTGGCGGATTCCATGCTTGCCATCAAGGATCTGGTATATGATAAAAAGACTGTGACTATGGCGGAGATGAAGGACGCCCTGGAGAACAACTTCGGCAGGGGCCTTAGCACCATGCGCATGGAAGAGCTTTCGAGCCAGATCGTCGCATCTATGCTGGCATCAGGTCAGACGGTGGGCGAAAAGGAGGTAGCAATCATCGCTCAGACCATCGCCGCACAGCGGCCGGATTCAGCGGTGCAGCAGCGCTACGACGAGATTTTATCGCTGATCGCGCAGGCCCCCAAGTACGGCAACGACGACGACGAAGCGGATTCGATGGCCCGCCGTGCGTCCTACGCATACACAAGGCCTCTGGAGCAGTACAAAAATCCGAGGGGCGGCATGTATCAGGCCGGACTTTACCCGGTATCGGCAAACGTTCCCTTGGGACGGCAGACCGGGGCAACACCGGACGGCAGGCTTGCGAACACGCCGGTGGCGGATGGTGTCGGACCGATGCAGGGAAGGGATATCATGGGGCCTACTGCAACGGCAAACTCTGTGGCAAAGATCGACCACGGCATTGCCTCCAACGGAACGCTTTTTAACCAGAAGTTCCACCCTTCGGCACTGGAGGGCGAGGAGGGCTTACAGAAGTTTTCTTCTTACATCCGCACCTTCTTTGACGAGAAGGGGATGCATATGCAGTTTAATGTGGTGAATCGGGAGACACTTCTGGACGCTCAGGCACACCCGGAAAATTATAAGACGCTGGTTGTGCGCGTGGCGGGCTACAGTGCGCTTTTTACGACACTGTCAAAGTCCTTACAGGATGACATCATCAAGAGAACAGAGCAGGGTGGGTTTTAATAGATGAGAACAGCTACCATAGAACGGAACACGAGGGAGACAAAAATCAGAGTAAACTTTGCGCTGGATGGATCAGGCAGCAGCGAGATCGATACGGGCATCGGATTTTTCAATCATATGCTGGAGGGCTTTGCAAAGCACGGCTTTTTCGACCTGAAGATGAAATGTCAGGGCGATCTGCAGGTGGACGGTCACCACACGATCGAGGATATGGGCATTGTCATTGGCTGCGCCATCAAGGAGGCGCTGGGTGATAAGAAGGGCATTGTCCGCTACGGGAGCTGCATGCTACCCATGGACGAGGCGCTGGCGGTGTGTGCCGTCGATCTCTCGGGAAGGCCCTGCCTTGTGTTCGACGCGCCCTTTAAAGGGCAGATGGTGGGAGCGATGGATACGCAGATGGCGCGGGAGTTCTTTTACGCTGTCAGCTACGCCGCCGGTATGAACCTGCACTTAAAGGTGCTCTACGGGGAAAATGACCATCATATGATGGAAGCGATGTTCAAGGCGTTTGCAAAGGCATTGGATGCGGCCACGCAGTTTGACGCGCGCATCACGGACGTGCTCTCGACGAAGGGCGCACTGTGATCTGTTCCCGTGGGACGAAAGGCACAACTTAAGATGAAGGGCTGCCGGGCGGCAGTCCTTTTTTCGCTGCATAAGAAATTTTAAAGGATTTTCAAAAGTTTGTTAAAAATGCTGAAAAATAAATATCTAGTAGCCTTTGTTGACACGCTACACCACATCTAGTATAATGTCTGTTAACGACCCTCTGGGCTAACTAGTATTTGAAGGAGTAAAAGCGGCATGAAAATTATTAAAAGAAGCGGCGCTGAGGTAGATTTTGATATTACAAAAATTATTGCGGCAGTACAAAAGGCAAACGAGAGTGTACCGATCTCGGAGCGTATGACGCGCGGTCAGGTTCTGCAGATTTCGAACAAGGTGCGCGATTTGTGCGAGGAGATCAACCGTGCTTTGAATGTGGAGGAGATTCAGGATCTGGTGGAGAATCAGATTATGGATCTGCGGGCATTTGGCGTTGCGAGAAACTATATTACATACCGCTATAAAAGAGCGTTGGTGCGAAAGTCGAATTCCACGGACGAACAGATTCTGAGTCTGATCGAGTGCAACAACGAGGAGGTCAAGCAGGAAAATTCCAACAAAAATCCGACGGTCAACAGCGTGCAGCGCGACTATATGGCAGGCGAGGTCAGCAAGGACATCACAAAGCGGTTTCTGCTTCCGCAGGAGGTTTTGACTGCCCATGAGAAAGGGATTCTGCATTTTCATGACGCTGACTATTTTGCGCAGCATATGCACAACTGCTGTCTTGTGAATCTTGAGGACATGCTGCAAAACGGTACGGTTATCAGTGAGACGATGATCGAGAAGCCCAAGAGCTTTGCCACCGCGTGCAACATTGCGACCCAGAGCATTGCGCAGATCGCCAGTGCACAGTATGGCGGACAGAGCATTTCTCTGGCGCATCTGGCGCCGTTTGTGCAGATCAGCCGGGACAAATACCGGAGGAAGGTGCAGGAGGAGTTTGTGGCACAGGGGCTTGCGATTGACGAGGAGAAGATCAGCCGTATCGCGGAGATGCGCGTGCGGGATGAGATCAAGCAGGGTGTGCAGATGATCCAGTACCAGGTGATTTCCCTCATGACGACCAACGGCCAGGCACCGTTTGTGACGGTTTTTATGTATCTGGATGAGGTGCCTGAGGGACAGATCCGGGACGATCTTGCGATGATTATAGAGGAGATGCTCTACCAGCGCATTCGCGGTGTAAAGAACGAGCGCGGAACCTATATCACGCCGGCATTTCCGAAGCTGATCTATACACTGGAGGAGGACAACATCCACGAGGACAGCAAGTATTATTACCTGACAAGAATTGCGGCGGAATGCACGGCAAAGCGCATGGTGCCGGACTACATTTCGGAAAAGATCATGCGGGAGATGAAGCAGGGGGATGTGTACACCTGTATGGGCTGCCGCAGCTTTTTGACACCGGACCGCTTTACCGATGCAGGTGTCGGAAATATTGCAAAGGCCGGCAATTACGAAGAGAAAACACATAAATACTACGGACGCTTTAACCAGGGCGTCGTGACGTTGAATCTGGTTGACATCGCATGTTCTTCCGGCGGAGAGATGGATCAGTTCTGGCGGATTTTCGACGAGCGTCTGGAGCTGTGCTACAAGGCGCTGATGTGCCGGCACAACCGCCTGAAGGGGACACCCTCGGACGTGGCGCCAATTCTCTGGCAGCACGGCGCTCTGGCAAGACTTTCCCCGGGCGAGAAGATCGATGAGCTGCTCTACAATGGCTATTCAACCATCTCGCTGGGCTATGCGGGGCTGTGTGAGTGCACCAGATATATGACCGGGAAATCCCATACCGATGCGGAGGCGACGCCTTTTGCGCTTCAGGTAATGCAGTACTTAAATGATGCCTGCGCGCGCTGGAAAGCTGAGACGAACATCGATTTCAGCGTGTATGGAACGCCCCTGGAGTCTACGACCTATAAGTTTTCCAAATGCTTACAGCAGCGTTTCGGCATCATTGAGGGCGTGACGGACAAAAACTATATCACCAACAGTTATCACGTACATGTGACCGAGCAGATTGATGCTTTTTCAAAGCTGAAATTTGAGGCACAGTTTCAGCAGCTCTCGCCGGGCGGAGCTATCAGTTACGTGGAGGTGCCCGATATGAAGAATAACCTGGAAGCGGTTCTGACCGTGATGAGGTATATCTATGACCACATCATGTATGCAGAGCTGAATACGAAGAGCGATTACTGCCAGGTATGCGGATTTGGCGGTGAGATCCGGGTGGTCAGCGATGATCACGGCAAGCTTGTATGGGAGTGCCCGGGCTGCGGTAACCGAGACCAGAGCAAGATGAATGTGGCGCGTCGTACCTGCGGCTACATTGGTACGCAGTTTTGGAATCAGGGCAGGACACAGGAGATCAAGGAGCGGGTACTGCATTTGTAGGAGCCTTCCCAGACGGAGGAGCCTTCCCGGACGACGCATGGTGTAGCCGGCGGGGCAGCCGGGATTGGTTATGGCGAAGTCGCGGGCAAGGCGGCAGCGTTGACAGAGAGGAAGAACAGTATGGATTTGACACCGAAAACATATACCGTCGGACGTATCGACGGGGATTACGCGTATCTTCTGCTGGAGGGACAGCCGCAGCTGGGGGAAAAATGTGTGGCGCGGGCGCTGCTCCCGTCGGAGATCGCGGAGGGAAGCAGGCTGCGCTATGAGATGCTGCAGTATGAGTTGATGGATTAGTACTCCATTCGGCCAGAAATCACATTTGTTCTCTGCCTGCTCCGCACCATTGCGGCATTAAAATTTCTAGACGATGCCACCGCATCGCCGTCGAAATTTTGCCTGGCACTGGCACGAATCATGCAAAGCACAAGTATAATTTCTGGCTGGATGGAGTACTGGCACGGATTTGACTCCTTTTCGTCGTGACGGAATTTTTCAGGCGAAAAGGAGTTTTTTGTGGGAATTTACAGCGGGAGCGGAGGAGAAATATTATGAGAGACAAAGGGAAAAAGCTGGCGGTGCTTGTTCTGAGCGCAATGTGTGCCATGACGCAGGCGCTGCCGGCCTGTGCGTCCGAGGGGACAAAGGAGGCCGGGCGGATGACGGCGGGGCTGCATAAGACGGGGATTTTGGCTTCGCAGGAAGCGGGAGAGCAGGTGAAGGCGGCCAGGGCGGCAGCCAGAGTTTTCTCCGGGCAGGAGAGCGGTGTGTCCGGGAACGGGAAAGAACGCTCAGGGGATACGCCGGATGATCCGGGCAATGCATCGGACGGCCCGGGGGATATATCAGATAAGCCACAGTCACTGGACGACCGGGAAGATACGCAGGACGATCCGGGAAATCCAGACGACCTGGGAAATCCAGACAACCCGGGAAATCCAGACGACCCGGGAAATTCAGACGATCCGGGAAATCCGGAGGGACCGGGGAATCCAGACGATCCGGGAAATCCGGATGACCCGGAAAATCCGAATGACCCGCAAATCCCTGCCCCGGAGAAGCCGGAGGGCCTTCGCACGACCTGTCAGTCCGATACGAAGGTGCTTTTAGAGTGGGAAGAGAGCGACAACGCGGCTTCCTACGAGGTTTACCGAAAGAAGAGCGGCGGTTCCTACAAAATGCTGGATACGGTGCAAAAGACGCGTTGCGCGGATAAACATATTGTGTATGGGAATTCCTATCGTTACCGGATTGTGCCGCTCAATGCAGAGGGTGTGTCGGGTGCGGCGGCAGAGATTGCATTTTCCCACAGGCAGGTGGTGAATGTCACAAAGCAGAAGTATACATACCGAACTATGAAAAGCGATATGGAGAAGCTGGCGAAGGCGTACAGCGGCTACTGTGAGCTGACTTCCATCGGGACATCCGTGGAGGGGCGGGCAATCTATGATTTTGCCATCGGAAATCCGGATGCCAAAAAGTCTCTGTTGGTTGTGAGCACGCTCCACGCAAGGGAGTATGTCTGCTCCGCAATGCTTATGCAGCAAATCGAGTATTATCTTCGAAATTATAATAAGAAGATCGGGGGCACAAAGCCGGCGGAGTTGCTAAAGAATATGCAGATTCACTACATTGTGATGGCAAATCCCGACGGCGTGACGATCTCGCAGACGACTTACCCCCGCTGGAAATCCAACAGCCGCGGAGTGGACTTAAACCGCAATTTTCCGGCGAAGAAATTTCATGTGGGAGGGAAAAAGGGAGCGGAGGGCTATTCCGGCAAAAAAGCGCTCAGTGAGCCGGAGTCCCGGGCAGTGGCGTCCTACACAAAGAATCTGAAAAGCAATCAGGGTCTGGTGGGCGTCGTCAATTATCATGCGATGGGACAGATCATCTATGAGGACTGCAGCAGTGCGAAGCTGAAAAGTAAGACACAGAAAATGTATCAGATTGCCAGAAAGCTCACCGGCTATAAAAGCGCGGGGAGCAGTACGGGTAAGGGAAAGTCCATTGGCGGGCAGTACCGGGAATATGTGATGTATATGCTGGGCCTGCCCTCCATCACCCTCGAGGTCGGCGCGACCTGGGCGCCCTGTGCATTTCGGGAGTATCAGTCGGTGTTCCGGAAAAATAAATTTGTAGTGCTGAAAATTGCGGAGGCGCTTTAAGCGTATGAAAAGAGAAAGTGGATTTTTTCAAAATATTTCAAAAAAGGGCTTCCATTTTGCCCCAATATCGTCTATAGTAAGTGTTAACACTACATCTGGTAGTGGAAGATGCGTGAAATAACAAAATCTGGTATGAAAAATTTGCCATACCGGAGGTGAGGAAGGAAACATGTAAAGCATTTATGAGAATACCTTCCGACGGAATGCTTGTGAGCGGAGACGGGCGCTGCTTTAGAATTATCACATTTGCGGGGAAAAGAAATGGAAAATTACAAGATTATCAAAAGAGACGGAAAAGAGGTAGACTTTGCGGAGGAAAAGATCGTGGCGGCGATCTGCAAGGCAAACCGCGAGGTAGGCGATATTTATCAGATGAGCGAGTGTCAGGTTCAGGCGATCGCTAAGAGTGTAAAGGATCAGGTGTCGGAGTCTCTGCATACGGTGAATGTGGAGGAGATTCAGGACATGGTCGAGAAGGGCATCATGCAGATGCGCGGCTATGAGGTGGCGCAGAAGTATGTGCGCTATCGCTATACGCGGGAGCTGGCGCGCAAGGCGAATTCCACGGATAACGGCATTTTAGCGCTGCTTGAGCGCATCAATGAGGAGGTTAAGCAGGAAAATTCCAACAAGAATCCGGTCATCAACTCCACTCAGCGGGATTATATGGCGGGTGAGGTCAGCAAGGACTTAAGCAGCCGTATTCTGCTCCCGGAGGAGATTATCCGGGCGCATGAGGAGGGTGTGATCCATTTTCACGATATGGATTACTATGCGCAGAAGGAGCACAATTGTGATCTGATCAATCTTGAGGATATGCTGACAAACGGAACGATCATCAACGGAACACTCATCGAGCGACCGCACAGCTTTTCCACCGCATGCAATGTGACGACACAGATCGTGGCGCAGGTGGCCTCCAACCAGTATGGCGGCCAGTCTTTTTCGCTGGCGCATCTGGCTCCCTTTGTGGACATCAGCCGCAAGAAGATTCGCCGTGAGGTTGAGAAGGAGCGCCTGGAGAGCGGCGACTCTATGGATGCAGCGGTCATTGACCGCGTGACCGAGCGGCGGCTGGCGCTGGAGGTGCAGCAGGGTATTCAGATCATTCAGTATCAGCTGAATACGCTTATGACCTGTAACGGGCAGTCACCGTTTGTAACGGTCTTCATGTATTTGGACGAGGTGGAGGAGGGACGCATGCGCGACGACCTTGCCGCGATCATCGAGGAGACGTTAAAGCAGCGGATGCAGGGCGTCAAAAATGAGAAGGGTGTCTGGATTACGCCGGCTTTCCCGAAGCTCATCTATGTTCTGGATGAGGACAATGTTCACGAGGGCTCCAAATACCATGAGCTGACAAAGCTTGCGGCAAAGTGCTCCGCAAAGCGTCTGGTGCCGGATTATATTTCTGCGAAGATGATGCGGGAGCTGAAAAAAGGAAATGTGTATACGTGTATGGGCTGCCGTTCGTTTCTGACGGTTGAGGAGAGCCAGAAAAACGAGGACGGAAGCCATAAGTTTTACGGTCGCTTTAATCAGGGCGTGGTCACGATCAATCTGGTGGATGTGGCGTGCGCTTCCGAGGGCGATACGGATCGCTTCTGGGAGATTTTGGAGGAGCGTCTGGAGCTGTGTCACCGGGCGCTGCGCTGCCGCCATGAGCGGCTGCTTGGAACGCCCTCCGATGTGGCGCCGATTTTGTGGCAGTACGGTGCGCTGGCGCGCCTGAAAAAGGGAGAAGTCATCGACAGGTTGCTCTACGGGGGTTATTCGACGATCTCGCTGGGCTACGCGGGACTCTATGAGATGTGTGTGCGCATGACCGGAAAGAGCCATACCGACCCTGAGGCTAAGCCCTTTGCGCTGGCCGTTATGCAAAAGCTGAATGATAAGTGCGCCCAGTGGAAGGCTGCTGAGAATATCAGCTATTCTGTCTACGGGACGCCGATGGAGTCCACGACCTACAAATTTGCGAAATGCCTGCAGCGCCGTTACGGCATCATTCCCGGCGTGACGGATAAAAATTATATTACGAACAGCTATCACGTCCATGTGGCGGAGAAGATCGATGCGTTCTCCAAGCTGAAATTTGAGTCGGAGTTTCAGAAGCTTTCTCCGGGCGGTGCCATCAGCTACATTGAGGTGCCGAACATGCAGCAGAATATTGCGGCTGTGCTGGACGTGATGAAATATATTTACGATAATATTATGTATGCCGAATTAAATACAAAAAGTGATTTCTGCGAGTGCTGCAGCTACGACGGGGAAATCAAAATCGTGAAGGATGACGCGGGCAAGCTTGTATGGGAGTGCCCGAACTGCGGAAACCGGGACCAGAGCAAGCTGTTTGTGGCCAGACGTACCTGCGGCTATATTGGCACGCAGTTCTGGAATCAGGGACGCACCCAGGAGATTGCGGAGCGGGTACTGCATCTTTCGGGAGAGTGATCTCAGGCGTGCAGGGCGCGGTACCATTCCGCAGATACGCATACTTTTTGAAACGGTTTGCAGTGCGGCCGCGCGTGATTTGGCACGTGAAGGACTGAGGCAGTTATGTTACTATGGCGGTTAAAGAGCAATGAATTTTACGTCAGAAAGGTTTAAACAGAGGTTCTATGAGAGTTGCAACGTATCAGGAAATTTTAGAAAAAAAATTTAAGCGCCAGAAAGAATTGCTTGCGATTGGGGCCGCGCTTCATGCAAACGGTCACTGCTTCCATTACGGGAAAATTTCTTTTGGCTGTCGGGACTGTTTTTCCGGGGAGCAGTCCGTCAATCTTTTTCACGGGACCCAGTGCATGTGCCGCTGCCCTTATTGCTACTACAATCCGACGCGGGAGGAGATTCTTCTGAGTGAGGAGCAGGAAAAGAAGGAGCTGGAAATAACAAAGTACAAGCTCACGCAGTTCGAAAACTACCGTCCGGCGATTGTATCGCTTTGCTCATCCGGGGAAACGCTGTTATATATGGATATGTTTGAGCGCTACATGGAACAGCTTATGCCGTTGATTAGGGCAAAAAACATCAATCCCTATACGTTTGTCTACACGAACGGGATTTTGGCGGATGATGCGATGCTGGAGCGCCTGCAGCGTACCGGTGTTCAGGAGGTGCGTTTCCACTGGTCGGCGAGCGGCTTTTCCGATGAGGTTTATGCGCACATGCGCGCCGCGAAGGAGCGGGGCATGATTGTGACCGTGGAGGAGCCGGCCTATCCGCCGAACAGGGATGCGATTATGGAACGGCTTCCCGTGCTGGAGGAGCTGGGGCTTGACCATCTGGATCTGATTGAGCTTCATTTGACGGAGTACAACTGGGATGCAATGGAACGGCTGCTTCCGGGCGATGACTATGTGGCCTACAAAGATTATTTTTATCATCTCTATGACAATGGGATGACCTATGACATCATGGAGGAATGCATGAAAAAGGGCTATCACTTTTCAGTCATTGACTGTAATTCCGGAGTCGAGCGTTGCCGCAACAACCAGGATCAGGATGTGGGATTTTCCTGGGACTGCATTGCCGATATGTGCAGAGCGTGGGACGAGGGTGCCGGGTTTGTGCCCCGCATGAAAAACGGGAAGCCTTACCGCTGCTGACGGATTTTTGCGGGCAGCGGGCGCTCATTTGTATCTTGGTGGATCATCTGAAAAACAGCATGAATATGACAGGAGGCTGTCGTCCGGGCGAATCAGATTTCGCAAAGCGGCAGCTTCCTTTTTTTAATTTCCGCAAGCAATGGGGAAGCAGATATGCCTGAAAACAGAATGAACCTTTTTATGCAATGGATTGTATATGTAAGTGAAGGATAAAAAACAGGGATAGATTTGGCATAGTGACCGGTATTTGCGGATTGATAAATGTCAGAATTGGCGGGCGGTTTACAGTGCGGGGAATGATCCGGCAGACAGGAGGTGGTGCAGTGTTGATCGATCAGTATATCAGGCAATACGGAAGACGGCTGTACGGACTCTGCCACTCTCTTTGCCTGAATCCGGCTGACGCAGACGATCTGTATCAGGACACCTGGTTGAAGGTGGTAAAAAATATTTCACATTATGATCCGCAAAGGGAGTTTGAGCCATGGCTGACGCAAATCTGCGTCAATACATATCGGAATGCGCTAAGGCGTGCCATGCGCAGTCCTTTCTTAAGCTTCTCTGACGGCGAAAGGCAGGACTTGATCCTGGAATCCGTGTCCGCGCCGCAAAAGGAGGATTACACGGAGCTCTATGACGCCATCGGGCGTTTGCCGGAAAAGCTTAAGCTTGCAGTGATTTTATTTTACTTTCACGGCATGGATATCGCTGCGACGGCCGCGGCTTTGGATATTCCGCAGGGAACGGTAAAATCCCGTTTAAACAAAGCGCGCAGGTGCTTGAAGGAGGTACTCAATGAGACAGATTTACGATTTTGAGCGGTATATGCCGCCTGCATTAAACGAAAATATGTTGAGGGAAGAGCAGCGGCGCAGAAACGTGCGAGGAGAGATGATCATGCTTGCCTTGGCGGCTGTTTTGTCACAGGTGGTAATGGCACTGATCGGCATCGGGCTGTTTGCGGTGTCTCCGATTTTCGGAGCGGCCTGTTTCGGTTATGTGGCTGTTTCCATCGCAGGCAGCGGGGTAATCACGATCATTTATGCGCAGGAAGGTAATATGCGGAGCACTTTTTAGGATGCTTTCCGATGAAATACCGTGAGCTTTGTGAGTGGCGCTTTTTTATAGAAATCAGGAGGGTTAGGGTATGAGTATCACAAGTAATTTGATTTTCTTAGGTCTGCTTTTACTGGCAGTTTTTCTGGTACTTCCGATCGGGATCGGGGTGTATGTCTACCGCGATGCAAAGCGGCGGGGGATGAACGCTGTTTTGTGGACCGTGATAGCGGTGGTCGCACCGTCGCTGATCGGGTTTATCATCTATCTGTTCGTGCGGGGGAATCACTCAGACATGACGTGTGCGCGCTGCGGGGAGCGGGTGACGGAGGAATTTGTCGTCTGTCCAAAATGCGGTGCAAAGCTGCGGCCTGCCTGCGAAAATTGCGGGTTTCCCCAGGAAGCGGATTGGATGGTCTGCCCGCGGTGCGCAGCACCGCTTTCCGGGCGGCAGGATGATATAGTGCCTCCTGTGCGGCACGCGGACAAAGCACTTTGGAAAATTCTTGTGTTGATCATTGCGGTGCCGGTTTTTCTGATTTCCGCGGGTCTTTTCTCGTATTCGGTTCATAGTACAGTGAGCGGAGTAGCCGGAATGATGGATATTTCCATAGAGGATTATTTTGAGGAGCAGGCGCCGCGTGAGGAGAAGGAAGAAGTTCAGGCGTGGCTGGATGGTCTGAAATCGGAGAGTGAGCGTGCCTGGGCGCTGTGCTACAGCCATTATGGAGAGATGGAAAATGAGTATTTTTATCTGGTCTATGCCCCCGGTACAGGAAATTCTGCAAACAAGGGGCTTGGCATGTCCGGCGGCTTTTTCGGCAAAGTTTTGGGCGTTGATCTGGAGCGCACAGGCGACACCGGTTCGCTGCTGTGCATTACCGCTTCCTCAAAGGAGCGGCCGAAGCTGAAAATTAAGGTGGATGGAAAAAAAATTCCCTGCGAGGTCACGGAGGTGGATTTTAATCCCACGGGGTCGCTTCTCACGCCCGGAAACGTATATTGACCGTGTCCATCATTTCATCTCTGCACCTAAAATGATGATAGAAGATCCTTGTGCCAAACGCTCATCCTTACCATCGACACATTTGAAGGTTTTTCATTAATTCCGATAATCCCGTAGTTTTTCTGGCCAAAACCGTAGATATAATGGTAAAGGCTGAAAAGGCAGAAAGCGGGTGTTTACATGAGCAGGAAAAATTTTTCGGAAATGGCAGACAGGGATGGCGCTGCATTTGATGAGAGGACTCAAACAAATCCCGGCGGCGGGAAAGGGCGGCGACGCTTCAGGCACTGCATGGCTGCGTGCCTTTGCACCGTGGTTGTGATTGCCGCAGTAGCTCTTGCGCTGCCATTACCGGCATTCAGGGATTGCGGTGCGCAGAGTGGGAGCTGGTTCTTCCGAAAACGCCCGGGCGCTGCAAACATTCCGGGGCATGTGTCATCGGTGGAGGTTGGCTATTTTCACGGGGGAAAAAGCGTCACATGGGATGTCAGGGGAGAAAAACTGGATGCGCTGCGGGCATGGCTGGCTGGTCTGCGCTGCCATTTTGTTTCATTTGCAGAAGGAGAGGCGCCGGGGGATTCGGATGGCGGAGCGTTTTATGATTTCACGACAACAGAAGGAGACGATTCGTTTTTTTGCTACGTGATGAACGGCAAAAATCAGAATTATCTGCTTGTGGAGGGAGAATGGTATCATGTAGATAACCCGTCCCCGCCGCCGGTTAAATGAAAATCAGAAGCAGACCTTAGAGGGGCCTGATTTTGGACGATCCGATGTGCTCCGCTGTAAATATCAACGGCGTAAAGCTTTTCATGAGCGAATGCTGGCGGAGAGAAGATCGTAGGGATATCCATGGACAGACAGTTTTGTGTGATCCTATGAAAGGAAAGGAAGTGAAGCCATGAGACTTTTAGTCGTTGAGGATGACCGTCTTTTGAACAATATCCTTTGCTACAATTTATCGTCAGCGGGCTACACCGTGGACGCTGCTATGTCAAAATCAGCGGCGGTCAATCTCTGCGAAGCGCAGGACTATGATTTGATTGTGCTGGATGTCAACCTGCCTGATGGAAGCGGGTTTGACTTCTGCACAAAAATCAAGGAGCGCCGTCCAGATACCGCCGTGATTTTCCTGACCGCAAACGATATGGAAAGCGATATGCTAAAGGGCTTTGAGTTGGGAGCAGACGACTATGTAACAAAGCCGTTTCCTATCAGCGTATTCCGCAAGAAGGTTTCAGCACTGCTGGCCCGCATCCAGAAGCAGACAGGCGGCGATTGCTACACAGACGGCACACTATCTGTCAATTTTTCGGAATTGACCGCGACCCTCGCAGGGGAGCCGGTTATTTTCACACCGATGGAATATCGTTTGTTAAAGTTGCTGGCAGGAAATCCGCAAACCGTTCTGACCCGGCAGGTACTTCTTGAAAAGCTGTGGGACGCAGATGCAAACTTTGTGGATGAACACGCATTGACCGTTGCGATCAGCCGCATCCGGGGGAAAATTGAAGCTGACGGCCTGCAATATATCAGAACCGTCTATGGCATGGGTTATATGTGGATTGGAGGACGAAAAAGTGAGTGAGGGTAAATTTTCCATCAACCGCGCATGCGCGGTGGGGACAGCTTTTTTAGGGCTGCTCTCCGTTGTGACCACTATTTTAGCTTACCTTCTTGCCAGAAATCCAGCAATCGTGTGGCTGTGTCTGCTGTTTATTCTGTCGGTGTTCTCCTGTGCAGCCCTTTTCGTGGTCTTTGTGCGCCGGAAGCTGGTTCTATTCTCGGATAACCTGTGCCAAACGATAGACGAAATGTTGAATAAAGCAGCACCACCGCAGCAAATGCACGAAGAAGAAAATCTGTTTTACAAAATTAATTACCGACTGGCCCGACTCTATGACGTTCTGCGGGAGAGCCGGGAGAGCATAGCGAAAGAGCGGGCTGATTTGCAGGAGTTGATTTCCGACATATCCCATCAGGTAAAAACACCAATCAGCAATCTTAAAATGGTAAATGCCATTTTGCTGGAACAGCCTGTGCCAGAGGAAAAACAGAGGGAGTTTTTGCAGGCTTCCAG
>CASCGD010000011.1 GCA_949132985.1 uncultured Lachnospiraceae bacterium | reverse complement strand
CCTGTTTTTGCCATCTTTTCCGCAGTAAGCCATATGTTGCTGGGCTAACTTAATGACATTGATTCACGGCTCGCAAGCCGCTCATAGTAACGATTCGGGGCGATACTGCGAATTTCGCTGCGCAAAAATCGCCCCTCACTCCTGAATCATGTTCTCACGGAACGCACAGCCAGTGCGCGTTCCTAGGGCGTGAAAAGTAACAACCGTGTTTCCCCTGACAGCCTTTTTACGCTTCCGACTCTGGACGAGCCGCCGGAAATATTGTAGAATCAAACATAACTTTATGCTTGTATGATGTATTCAAATTTAAAGGAGGACCATTTTATATGGAAAAAGCAAACGTTTACTTTACGACATTCAAAGCAACCGCCCACGAAAATCTTTTGCAGAAGCTCCACCGGCTCATGAAAACCGCCGGCTTTGAGCAGATCGATTTTCAGGATAAATATGCCGCCATCAAAATTCATTTTGGTGAATACGGCAACCTTTCCTTCCTGCGTCCAAACTACGCGAAGGTCGTGGCAGATTACGTGAAGGAGTTAGGCGGCAAGCCCTTTCTCACCGACTGCAACACGCTCTATGTAGGCAGCCGCAAAAACGCCCTTGACCACATCGACACCGCTTACGTCAACGGCTTTTCACCCTTGCAGACCGGCTGTCACGTACTCATCGCAGACGGCTTAAAGGGCACGGATGAGGTGGAGGTTCCGGTGAACGGGGACTATGTGAAAAATGCAAAGATCGGCCACGCCATCATGGATGCCGATGTATTTATCTCCCTGACCCATTTCAAGGGACATGAGATGGCAGGCTTTGGCGGCACGCTGAAAAACATTGGTATGGGAAGCGGCTCCCGCGCCGGAAAAATGGAGCAGCACTGCGAGGGCAAGCCCAGCGTTGCAAATATCGATGCCTGCATCGGCTGCGGTGCCTGCCGGAAAATCTGTGCACACGGCGCACCGGTCATCGCAGACAACAAAGCGTCCATCGACAGCGAAAAATGTGTTGGGTGCGGCCGCTGTCTTGCAGTTTGTCCAAAGGATGCCATCAAAGCCAATTTCAGCGACTCCATCGCAATGTTAAATTATCGGATGGCGGAGTACTCGCTGGCGGTGTGCCAGAACCGCCCCTGCTTCCACGTCTCTCTCATCTGTGACGTGTCGCCCAACTGTGACTGTCACGGAGAGAACGACATCCCCATCATCCCGAACGTGGGCATGCTCGCCTCCTTCGACCCGGTTGCACTGGATCAGGCTTGTGCAGATTTATGCAACGCGCAAACTCCTATCGCGGAAAGTATTTTGGGTGAAAACCTGGAACATATGGGAAACCATGACGGACATGATCACTTCTATATGACCCATCCCGACACCGAGTGGAAGTCCTGTATCTCCCATGCGGTGAAAATCGGGCTTGGGACAAGCGAATACGAACTGATTACGATTTAGACAGTCTCTTAGTTAAATCAGAATATAATTTGTTTTGATCGGCAAAAACATTGAAAAAATCATCGTTTCATTCAGTATTCCAAACGTATGGGGCTGCCGCATTAAGAAAACCGATACAAGATATCGTTCGTTTAAATCATTCTTCTGAACGATATCTTGTATACGCTTTGCTCAGTGAGGCAGCCCCATGATGATCTAAAGCTATATAACAAGCTCATTTTCTGCTTTCTGCCGCGAAAACCACGCATCAACCTCCGTGGAAAACAATGCAAAGCCCGCGCCTGAGGGTTTTATGCAAAACTCCATCTGCGCTCCGCTTGCCGGATGAATGAAGGCAAGACGGCTGCTGCAAAGCGCAGGCGGGATTTTTTTCACGCCCTTTGTATCGTTATACGCGCCTCTTCCGATCTCCGCCGCCCGGGCACCGTATTTTTCGTCGCCCCACAGCGGATGTCCCTTCGCTGCAAACTGCACGCGGATCTGATGGTGCCTGCCCGTCCCCAACCGGATAACGAGGAGGCTTTTTTCGTTACTGCCCGGGCTTCCGGTAAACGCCAGCCCGGATAAGTTTTTTTCATCTTTAACGGAGAGCCGCTCATAGGAAAGCTTTGCCTCCTTCCCGCCGGGCGTCCCCGCACGGACAACCCGCGAAAAGTTCGTCCTCCCGTCCCTTTTCAGCGTATGTACGAGTGTGCCCTTCTCCGGGGTCATGCCGCAGACCACAGCCAGATATTCCTTCGTAAAATCCCCTCCGGCAATCCCCGCACTGAGCCGTTCTGCTGCCCGCGATGTTTTCGCCACCACCAAAAGCCCCTCCACCGGCTGATCCAGCCGGTGGACAAGTCCTATAAATGCCGCTTCTCCACATATAGATCGGTAGTTTTTAAGCAAACTCACAAGATCCTGCTGCCTTGGGTTTTTTGTCTCCACCGCCAGAAACGGCGGCTTGTGAACAACCATCACATCCTCATCCTCGTACCTGACCATCGACTCGATCTGCACCTTTGTCATCCGCATACGCCCCCTCCTTGTCAGTCGTATCATTGTAAATCTGCCAGATCAAAAACGCGCTGATCGGTCCCAGCAGAAAGCCGCCCCTTGAAAATATTTTTACGCCGATATAAATACTGATGAGCACTGCCAGCGGCGGCACTCCGATCCGTTTCCCAATCAATCTGGGTTCCATCGTCTGTCTCGTAAAGCTTGTGATAACATAAAGCACCACAAACCACACCGCCGTCACATAACGCCCGCTTAGCAGGCGCCAGAGTGCCCAGGGCAGAAAGCAGATACCCGTCCCCAGAAAGGGCAGCGCATCACAGATACCAATCGCCACGCCGATGATAAGCCAGTATCGCTCCCCTACCGCCAGAAGTCCCAGCACACACAGGCTCGTGATCGTGAGTATAATCAGACACTGCGCCTTTACATACATCCAGCCCGCCTGGCGCAGCCTCCACCCGAAGCCCTCCTGAAAGAGTCCTCCAAAAGCCTCACCCAGCTTTCTTTTCAGCTCTTCAAACTCATTTAACATGAGCAGTCCACTCACCGCCGCCACCAATATACCGGCAAGTATCCTGATCGTCTGGCCGCTCAAATCCTTCCAGTTTGCGGCAAAATTGCCCGGGTCAAACCGAAAGCTCCGCTCCTGCACCGTGCGAACCAGCACCGTATAGTCCCCCGGCTCCATCAGCCAGCGGCCCGTTATATCATGCACACGGTCGCAGCATGTATTCCAGACAACGCGCCCCTGTGAGAACATCATCTCCGGCAGCCCGCACTTTCCAGCATAGCTGCCGCAGTAAAACAGGAGATACCCCAGCCCAAATATAAACAAAAGCGCCATGCAGATCCCCACAAACAGCGCCAGAAAACCCGCCAGCTCCCGTTTTGCGTGAAGCCTTTGCTCGAACCATTTCCGCAGGGGATAAAGCGCAAGCGCCACCACAAAACCTATACAAAAAGGGAATACCACCGGCAGCAAATATTCCATCGTCACATACACAGCCAGGGTAATCCCTATTAGTCTGATCCATTGAAAACATTTAAAAATATCCCGGTTTCGATTTCGTTCACTCATGCTCTTAGTATCTGCGGCATGTCTGAAAATATGGCTGGTAGTTCCATCCGAAATTTCCAATCGTTCCGGTACTTTAAATCCGCGCAGTCACGCCGGATCACGCGTTATTTTCCGATCACGGCCTCCACGCCGGAGATCATACGCTCCGCTTCCAGAGGCTTTGCCATAAAACCTGCCACGCCGAGTCCGCCGCCCTTTGTACACGTCTGCGGGCTGACATCCGCGGTTAGGAAAATTACCGGAATATCGGCCCATACCGGATTGGCGCGAATCGCCTTCATTACCTCAAAGCCGTCCATGTTCGGCATAAGTATATCCAGCAGAATCAGATCCGGAATATTTTTCGAGAGATAGCTTAACGCCATTTCCCCGGAAGTCATCAGAACAACCTTATAGGAATCCGATAAGATTTTCATCACACTATTAAGGCTTAATTTGTCATCATCTACGACCATTACAGTTTTCATATGCAGTTCTCCTGTTACTAAAATGTTGTTAATGGAAAGTGTTCACTATGCACCTTAATATTTTTGTCGTAAATTAATTATAGCTTAAACCGATAACCGACGCCCCAGATCGTTTCAATATACTGCGGCTTTGCCGTATTATACTCGATCTTCTCACGGATTTTCTTAATATGCACCGTAACCGTCGCAATATCACCTTCAGGTGCCATTTCCCAAATTGTACTAAATAATTCCTCTTTTGAAAAGACCCTATTCGGATTTTCTGCCAAAAAAGTGAGAAGATCAAATTCCCGGGACGTAAAGGCCTTTTCCTCATCATTAATCCATACGCGTCTGGCCGCCTTGTCAATCCGGATGCCGCGAATCTTGATTTCCTGACTTTTCACCCGTTCTGACGAGGTCAACGTCTCATATCGTGCCAAATGCGCCTTAACCCGTGCAACCATCTCACTTGGCGAGAAGGGTTTTGTGATGTAATCATCCGCTCCAAGTCCTAATCCGCGGATTTTATCAATATCATCCTTCTTTGCTGAGACCATCAGGATCGGCACGTTCTTCTCATGCCGTATCTCACGGCAAATGTCAAATCCGTCCATATCCGGCAACATTAAATCCAGAATAAACATGTCAAAATGTTCCTGCAATGCCCGCTTTAACCCTTCACGACCGTTTTCTTCGATCTCAACCTCAAAATTGCTCAGCTCCAGATAGTCTTTCTCCAGCTCCGCGATAGACGTCTCATCCTCTATGATCAGTATTCGCTTCATCCTTCTTCCTCCTTTTCCTGATTTTATACTCACAGGCACGCTTCCCGCTACGCGTTCTCCTCTTCTGTCGGTACATTTGATTCCAATACCTGATATTTTCGGATTACAAAATACATGACTGTCCCAATACCCTCCTTCGAGGTCGCCCAGATTTTCCCGCCGTGATCCTCGATAATCTTTTTTACAATGGACAGGCCGATGCCGCTGCCTCCGGTGGCGGAGTTTCTCGATGCGTCCGTCCGGTAAAAGCGGTCAAAAATATAGGGCAGGTCCTTTGCGGCAATTCCGATTCCGTTATCCTCAATCTCAACCTGAATAAAATCTCCGACATCCTTGATGCGCATGTTGATCCGGCCGTGAGGCTTGTCCAGATATTTGACCGTATTGTTGATAATGTTTCCGATCACACGCTTTAACTGCTCCGGGTCCGCTATAATCGTGACATCCTCTGTCACATAATTCATGTACTGGAGCCTGATATTCTTCGATTCAAGCTCCATGGACAGCTCCTCAACGCAGTCGTTAAAGTAGTCCGCCACATTGATTTTATGAAAGTTATACGGGATGCGGTTTGTATTAATCTGCGAATAGAGTGTCAGCTCATTCACAAGCCTGGTCATCTCATTCGTTTTATTATATATCGTTTTAACATAGTGGTCCATCTTTTCAGGAGTGTCCGCCACTCCGTCAATCAGTCCTTCCACGTATCCACGCACCGCAGTCAGCGGCGTTTTCAGATCATGGGAGATATTGCTGATCAGCTCCCGGTTCTGCCGCTCGTTATTCAGCCGCTCCTCGGAAAATTCCTTGAGCCGTTTACGCATCTCCTCAAAGTTCTGGCAAAGCTCTCCGATCTCATCGTTTGCCTCCGCCTCGATCGTGAAATCCAGATTATCCTCCATGATGTTTTTCGTAGCAAGCTGCAGGCGCCGGATCGGGCCTATCATACTGCTGTAAATCCAGATTGCCATCATACTCGCAGTAAATACCAGAATCAGAACAACGGAGATGATCATGTCAACAATCATATCCTTCATCTCCGGTATCATTTCCTCCACATTACTGATGATAAAGGCGCTGCCCTTGGCTCCGTCCGAAAAAAGAAAATCAACCTGCTTGATCAGGGCATGATCCGCATTATCGATGTAGGCCCCCCAGTTCTCGTCACTGTTTTCCCCCATATACTCAGGCAGATGATCCGGTACAAAGTAATCCTTATCGCCGCCAAGAAAATAGATGTCCTCTCCTTTGCGCACAAGCAGAAAAGAATTTTTCCCTGCCAGCATCTCGTTTACCTCTCTCAGATAAGTTACATCTTCCAGCTGGGAAGGGTTATGATTCGCCAAATCCACCAGCTTCTCAAAATCCTCTTCCGTATAGCGGTTCAAAAGCTGCACCGTATTCAAAAGATAGGTGTAATCGCTTGCTTCTATGCCGTAGTTTTCCTCCAGCTGCTTCATCTGCATATGGCGAAAACCGAAAAATGCCACCCACACCAGCACGATCGGGACAAAAATGATTGTGCAGAACGCAATTAAAAGGCGTGTTCGCTGTTTCATAAACCTGGTTTTCCTCCTAAATACCACGCCGCCAGCGGACGGACTGTCCCCGACAAAGACACGCCTCCATCATAAGGAATTGCGCTGATGCGTTTTATAACAGTCTTTGTCCAGGAGCAGCCAGATCACTGGCGGCTGGTTATTGATTGCCTGATAATCCCCTGACCCGTCAGCCACTTGCTTTTGATAGCAGTCTTCCTTATAGCTGCATGACAGGGCGGTTTATGTATACTAGCATAACCCACACGAAATAACCCTATGTTTCGCTTGCCTGTTTTCCTGACAGCACTACTCCCCAATCTTCAGCGCAGCCACCGCTGCGCCTGCGTTTGGGATGCAACACTCTCAGAAAAATATTTTGCGCAAAACATCAACGTGTTTCGTGTGAATTATCTAGGCCCGGTACTTTTTCAGTGTCTCCACCTTATCGAGCGCCTCCCAGGGCAGATCAAGGTCTGTTCTTCCGAAATGGCCGTAGGCAGCTGTCTGTTTATAGATGGGTCTGCGCAGATTGAGCATCCTGATAATGCTTGCCGGGCGCAGGTCGAAGGTCTCCCGCACAATCTCGTCCAGTCTTTCATTGGAAAGCTTTCCGGTGCCGAAGGTATCAACCATGACAGATGTAGGCTGTGCCACACCGATCGCATAGGACAGCTGAATCTCACACTTGTCGGCAAGTCCTGCCGCAACGAGGTTTTTTGCCACATATCGCGCCGCATATGCCGCGGAGCGGTCCACCTTTGTGCAGTCCTTTCCGGAAAAAGCACCGCCGCCGTGGCGTGCGTATCCGCCGTATGTATCCACGATTATCTTTCGTCCGGTCAGGCCCGCGTCGCCATGAGGCCCGCCAATTACAAAACGTCCCGTGGGATTGATGAAGAACCTGGTCTTGTCGTCAACCAGCTCCTCCGGCAAAACCGGGTCAAAGACATATTTTTTGATATCCTCGTGAATCTGCTCCTGTGTCACATCTTCATCGTGCTGCGTGGAGAGTACTACTGCCTCTAAACGCATCGGCTTTCCGTTCTCATTGTATTCTACCGACACCTGTGTCTTTCCGTCGGGACGCAGATATTTCAGCGTTCCGTCCTTGCGCACCTTTGTGAGCTGCAATGCCAGCTTATGCGCCAGAGAAATCGGATAGGGCATGTACTCCTCCGTCTCGTTTGTGGCGTAGCCAAACATCATACCCTGGTCACCGGCTCCGGTATCCAGCTCGTCCGTCAGATCACCTGCCTTTGCCTCAAGTGCCTTGTCAACGCCCATGGCGATATCCGCGGACTGCTGGTCCAACGCCACCATAACCGCGCAGGTATTTCCGTCAAAACCGGTTTTTGCATCGTCGTAGCCGATCTCATTGACCGTATCCCGCACAATTTTGGGGATGTCCAGGTTTGCCTTGGTCGTGATCTCCCCGGTCACAAGCACAAACCCGGTGCAGCACGCAGTCTCGCAAGCTACACGGCTCATGGGATCTGCCTCCATGCATGCGTCAAGAATCGCGTCGGATACTGCATCGCAGACTTTGTCGGGATGTCCCTCTGTCACCGACTCCGAAGTAAATAATAATTTTTCCATCATCTGTTCCTCCTTAAATTTGAAAAATCCGCTTATCTTTCATAAAATAAGCGGACTGATTGCAATATCAAATCCTCTTATTGTTCGATCGCTCGCTCAGGTTGGCACCTTCCATCGTATTCAAATGGGGTTGCCGTGACTTCACAGATCCTATGTATCTCCATCACTCTGAATAAGGGAAATTAGAAAAACAATATATATTTTCCGACCCCGCAGGGCAGCAGAAAAATTTTTTATCAGGATTTGATATATCCTATGGTCTTACCATACTCTATATATCGGCAGATGTCAACAGATGTTTACATAAAAATACCGTAAATTTCACGATACCTTCAGCTTAAACTTCTGCATCTCCTTCTCGGAGCCGACCTTTTGAATATGTGCGCCAAGGCCTGCCAGCTTTTCCTCAAAATGCTCATAGCCCCGCTCAATATAGTGGATATCGTCCACAATCGTCACACCCTCGGCGGCAAGGCCTGCGATGACAAGTGCTGCACCCGCCCGCAGATCCGGCGCGCTCACACGGGCGCCCATATAATTTTTTACACCCGCGATAATGGCAATGTTACTCTCCACCTTAATATCTGCGCCCATACGCGTCAATTCGTCTACATAGCGAAAACGGTTTTCAAAAATACTCTCGGTCACAGTGCTGGTACCCTCCGCGATGCCGAGAAGCACAGACATCTGAGGCTGCATATCCGTCGGAAAACCGGGATAAGGCAGCGTCGTCACCTGTGTATGCCGCATCGGCTTCGCACAGACCACGCGCACTGCGTCATCAAATTCCTCCACCTCGCAGCCAACCTCCAGAAGCTTCGCCGTCGTCGCCTCCAGGTGCTTTGGAATCACATTTTTCACGGTGACATCCCCACGGGTTGCCGCCGCCGCAAACATGAAGGTTCCGGCCTCAATCTGGTCGGGAATGATCGCGTACTCGGTCTTGTGCAGCTTCTCCACGCCCACAATACGGATCACATCGGTACCTGCACCGCGAATGCCGGCACCCATACTGTTTAAGAAGTTCGCCACATCTACTACATGAGGCTCCTTTGCCGCATTCTCAATGATCGTTTTTCCTTCTGCCATCGCTGCCGCCATCATAATATTAATGGTAGCGCCGACGGAAACCTTGTCGAGATAAATATGAGTTCCTCTCAAATGATCGGTTCCTGCCGTAATCAGCCCATGCCGGATCTCCACACTCGCACCAAGCGCCCGAAAGCCCTTTAAATGCAGGTCAATGGGCCGGCTCCCGATATCGCAGCCGCCCGGCAGAGCCACCTGCGCCCTTTTATATTTACCAAGCAGTGCGCCCAGCAGATAATAGGAGGCGCGGATCTTTTTAATATATTCATAATCGACGCTCACATCACAAATACTGCTTCCATTGATCCGAACCGTGTGGGCATCTATGCGCTCCACCCTGGCTCCGATCTCTTTAATTGCCCCAAGAAGAACATTAATGTCCCGGACATCCGGAAGGTTGTCGATCGTTACCGTCTCATCCGACATAATGGAAGCGGCGAGAATCGCCAGTGCTGCATTTTTTGCACCGCCAATCTCCACTTCCCCAACCAGCGGATTTCCACCCTTTATTATATATTGATCCATCTTGCACCTCTGCAAATAAATTCATAACAAACCACGTAATTATAGCGGCACACCGGCCATTTGTCAAGCCAAAAGCAAATGCCGTACATTATTATAGCAATTTTCCATTCATTTGTAAACTATGATGTTATATTATGCAGGAGCAGTCCGTCCTGTTCGCGGCCATGAAAAATACGATGACTCGATTTCAATACCTTTCACTTTTGGTGAGGATGCTTGTTCGAGAGCGCAAAGGAAAAAGCAAAGGCGCAGTGGTAATACGTTGAGCACTTTTCCTTTGTGCTATCGGGAAAGCAGACCGGCAAAATGTAAGGTTATTTAAATCTAGTGTGCGAACTGGCTGTTGTAAAGCTTCGCGTAAAAGCCGCCCGCCGCCAGAAGCTCCCCGTGGTTTCCCTGTTCAATAATATGCCCATCTTTCATGACAAGTATTACATCCGCACTCTGAATAGTTGAAAGTCGATGCGCCACGATAAAGCTCGTGCGTCCCTTCATCATCGTCGCAAAGGCGTTCTGAATCCGAAGCTCCGTGCGCGTATCGATGGAGCTGGTGGCCTCGTCCAGAATCAGCATCGGCGGCAGGCACAGCATCACCCGTGCAATGCAAAGGAGCTGCTTTTGTCCCTGGGAGAGTCCTGCGCCATCCTCCCCCATAGGCGTGTCGTAGCCCTGGGGCAGCCGCCTGATAAAGCCGTGGCAGTGGCTCGCTTTTGCCGCAGCGACAATTTCCTCTTCAGTGGCATCCGGTTTTCCCATGCAGATATTCTCCCAAATTGTGCCCGAGTGCAGCCAAGTTTCCTGCAGAACCATCCCGTAGCTCTCCCTTAAGCTCTCCCGCGTCACATCGCGAATGTCCGTATCCTCCACAAGTATCCGACCTTCCCGCACATCATAAAAACGCATCAGAAGATTGATCAGCGTGGTCTTGCCGCAGCCGGTGGGCCCGACGATGGCGATGCGCTGTCCGGGCCGTACGTTCAGGTTAAAATCCTCTATCAAGCGCTGCTCCTGTGTGTAGGAGAAAAAAACATGCTCCAGATCCACACGCCCTTTTACGTGCTCCAGCCGCTTCGCAGCTTCCTCCTCCACAGTCTCCGGCTCCTGCTCCATCAGCTCAAAAACACGCGCCGCACAGGCAATGGCATTCTGCAGCTCTGCAATCACGCCGGAAATCTCGTTGAAAGGCTTCGTGTACTGACTGGCATAGTTCAAAAAGCAGGACAACTGACCCACAGTCAGATTTCCGTTCACAGCGGAGAGCGCACCGAACACCGCCACCGCCGCATAGACAATATTATTGACAAAGCGGGTGCAGGGATTGGTTAGGGACGAGAAAAAGACCGCTTTTTTTGCGCATACCTCCAGCCGGCCATTAATCTCATCGAAAACCTCCTGCGCCTCATCCTCATGCCCGTAAGCGTGCACCACCTTCTGATTCTGGATCATCTCATCCATAAACGCCGTCTGCTCGCCGCGGATGCGGGCCTGCTCCTGAAAAAGGTGATAGGTCCGTTTTGCAATAAAGCTGGCCATAAAAAGGGAGAGCGGCGTAACCACAATAACAACCACCGCGATGCCCGCGTTTTCCCGCAGCATAAAGATCAGTGTCCCAAAAATCGTGATCACGCCCGTAAAAAGCTGCGTGAATCCCAGCAGCAGGCCGTCAGCAAACTGGTCAACATCCGAGATCATACGGCTCGTGATATCTCCCGTAGACTGTCCGTCCAGATACTTTAAGGGCAAACGCTGCAGCCTTTCGACGGCGTTGTCGCGAATATCCTGCGTAACGCTGTAGGTCAGACGGTTATTGCAGCGCGCCATCGCCCACTGCGCGATGCTGTTGCTGACAATCACTGCCGCGATCAGGCGAAGCAGCCGCGTCAGGGCAGGAAAATCGACCGCCCCTTTTCCGATCATACAATCAATGGCATCCCCGGTCAGAAGCGGCACGCACAGTGTCAGAACCACAACCACAAGCGCAAGCAAAATACTGCCCGCCAGATAATACCAATAGCTGCTCACATAGCGCAGCACTTTTTTTATCGTCTCCTGTTTCAGACTTCTCTTTTTCTCCGTCATGCGTGTTCACCTTCCTTCTGCTTCCGGTCATCAAACTGCGAATCGTAGATTTCCTGGTAAACCGGACAGCTCTCCAAAAGCTCCTTATGGGTGCCCGTCCCGACGATTCTTCCCTCATCCAGCACGATGATAAAATCTGCAGACAAAATCGAGGCGGCACGCTGGGATACGATTAGTACCGTGGGCTTCGGGTCCAGCCCGGCGATAGCTTTTCGCAGTTCGCTCTCCGTTGCATAATCCAGCGCCGATGCGCTGTCATCCAAAATCAAAATATCCGGCTGCTTCACAAGCGTGCGCGCAATCGCCAGGCGCTGGCGCTGTCCGCCGGAAAGATTGTGTCCGCCCTGCTCCACTACCTCCGCAAGTCCTTTCGCTTTGCCCTCCACGATCTCCTTTGCCTGCGCGACGTTAAGCGCCTGCCACAGCTCATCATCCGTGGCGCCCGGCTTTCCCCAGAGCAGATTTTCACGGATTGTGCCCTGAAAGAGCACTGCTTTCTGCATGACAACGCCCACCAAATCCCGCAGCGTTTCTTTATCGTAAGCCTTCACGTCTCTGCCTGCAATACGGATCTCCCCGGCAGTGGCATCGTAGAAGCGCGGGATGAGATGCACCAGGGAGGTCTTCCCCGATCCGGTGCCGCCGATAATGCCCACCGTCTGCCCGCGCTTTACGGAAAAGCTGATATCCTCCAGCGATTTGTCCCCCGCCCCCGCATAAGTCAGATCCACATGCGAAAAGCGGATGATCTCGCTGCTCTCCTCCGCGGCACCGGTAATTTCCGGAAATTCCATGGAGGAACGCACCTCAAACACGCCGGCAACCCGCCTTCCACTGGCTATCGCCCGTGTCAGCAGCACCACCGTGTTGGCAAGCTTTACAAGCTCCACTAAAATCTGAGACATATAGTCGATAAGCGCCACCACATCGCCCTGCTCCATCGCGCCCACCGACACCTTCACGCCGCCGTTTGCCAGCAGCGCGATAATGCCGAGGTTGACGACCACATAGGTCAGTGGGTTCATGAGCGCCGAAATTTTTCCCACAAACAACTGCTGCCGCTTCAGCTGCTTATTGTCCCCGCAAAAGCTTGCGATCTCTTCATCCTCCCGGTGAAATGCCCGAATCACACGCACGCCTGTCAGATTTTCCCGCGTGCGGCGCAGCACCTGATCCAGCCGTTCCTGCACTTTCCGATAAAGCGGGAGCGTCACACAGATGATGCCAAACACGATCACAAAGAGCACCGGAATGACGATCACAAAGACGACGGCCGCCTGCGCATTCACCGCAAAGGCCATAATCATCGCGCCAAACACGATAAAGGGCGAGCGCAGTAGCAGCCGAAGCGCCATATTCACCCCGTTTTGCAGCTGGTTTACGTCGCTTGTCATCCGGTTCATAAGCGCCGAAGTCCCCTGCGTATCCAGCTCCGTAAAGGATAGCGACTGGATATGTGAAAACAGCGCGCACCGCAGTTTTGCAGCAAAACCCACCGCTGCTTTGGCAGCGAAATACTGGGCGCAAAGCGCACATAAAAGTCCCACCACCGCCAGCAGGATAAGTACTGCGCACATCTGATAGATGTAGGGCTTGTCTCCGTACTTGATACCCTTATTGATAATGGACGCTACCACTAGGGGCACCAGAAGATCAAAAAGTGCCTCCAGCATTTTAAAGAGCGGTGCGATGATCGATTCCTTTTTATAATCCTTTAAATAGACAAACAATTTTCTCATAAACGCTTCTCCAAAAAAGAGCCGGAAAACACCCGGCTTTCCAGCTCATTTATATTATTATTGTCCGGCTTCCCCGGTTGTATTCCCGTCCGCCGCATTTTCGCCGGACGTCCCGGCCTCATTTTCGCCAGCTCCATTTTCGTCAGATGCCCCGGCTTCGTTTTCGCCGGCTCCATTTTCGTCAGATGCCCCGGCTTCGTTTTCGTCGGCTCCATTTTCGTCAGATGCCCCGGCTCCATTTTCGCCGGACACCCCGGCTTCATCTTCATCAACAGCGCTGCCGCTTGCTGCGCCCGCACCTGCATCGTCCGCCGGATTGTTCTGTACTTTCGTATAGAGCGTCTCAAAATTAACCGGCTCCCATACCTTCTCGTCAATCGACCAGTCTGCCGATTCCTTATAGCCGTCTACGACCTGGGTATACCGGTCATTTTCACGCACGGAAATGATGGACTTCCGCTCATTTTCCGTCGCTTCCTCGTCAAAAAGGCTGTCCATCCGAACAATATAGTAATATCCGTCCGTCTCGATGAGTTTTTTTGATATTTCCTTCTCATCCAGCTTATCCGCCGCCTGAATTGCCTCCAGGTCAATCGGCGGCGTGCCCTCCTCCGACTTTTCCAGATCAGCCTTCCCATAGGAGCAGGTCAATACACTGGCGTCATTTGCCTTTGCGGCTGCCTCCAGCGGGTCCTCCTGGCTGCCGAGCATGGCCGCGTCAAGAATTTTCTGCGCCTTCTCCTCCGCCTCCTTCGCCGCCTGCTTTTCGTCCTTTTCCTCCTCATCCTCGGCATCCTCTGAAGCGCCTGCGGACTTGCTCACGCGCACATAGCTGATGGATTTCTGCGCGCACTCCTCATCCGGCACATTCCGGTCAACATCCGCCACAATCGCATCGCGCATCTTACTCTGCAGGGTGTTCAGACGAAGCATTTCCTTTACGTACTCCTCCGTGGCGCCCATGGCCTTTAGCCCCTCCGCGGTATTGTCCTCCATAAACTGAGCCGCCGCCTTCTCGATGGCAGCGGTATCCTCATCGGTAAGCTCCACCCCGTAGTCGCCCATATGCTCCTCGAGCAAATAATATTCCTCAAGCTGCTCAAGTGTATTCTCCTTTACAGAATCCGTCATGGTCGTGCCGCCGTTTTCCTGCGTCCACATATCCGCACCAAAATACTGCATATAAAACGTGTCATATGTCACGGCCGTGTACTGTGCCACAAAATTTGCCAGTCCGGCATTAATTTCCTTTCCATTTACCGTCGCCACCACAGCATCGGCATTCAGCTTACTGCCGCAGCCCGTCAGTCCAATGCCGGCTATCAGCACTGACGATAAAATAAGCGCCGCTAGTTTCTTCCGTCTCATCGTTTCGTCCTCCCTTTATTGATTCGCCCGTTCGCTCCGCTCTCGGGCATTTTGTCAGAAGCCATGCTAAAAACGCTTCGCGTTTGGCTTCCTCCTCACTTTAATGACTCGCCCGTTCGCTCCGCTCTCGGGCATTTCGTCGGAATCCATGCTAAAAACGCTTCGCGTTTGGCTTCCTCCTCCTTGGCAGCGAACTGCCTCATCTTCTTGCACTTGCGGTAAAATCCACTAAAAATACACTTACTGATTATAAAACCTCCGTTCCAATCATGCAAGGCTTTCACTGTTTTTTCACATTTTACAATTCTTCACATATAAGATATCCATCTCCCCCAAAAACAGCTTCACCGCTCCCAGCGCGTCGATTTTCTTCCGGCTGTTATAATCCATTTTATACAGAAAAGAAGGACTTTCCCGATCCGGCACAAAGATCACGGCGCCTGCAAAGCGTTCCACAAACCGCGGAATTTCAAGCGGCTCCACAGGCGCCTGCCCGTAGAGCACAATGCGCAGCGTCTGCCCTTTCTGTGTAATCTCCGTCACATACAGGCTATGCGCCCGCGCCTTTTGCCTTGCGATGGACAAAAGGTTCTGCACGCAGCGCGGCGGCTCGCCGAAGCGGTCAATCAGCTCGTCAAGCATCTCATCGCCTGCCGCGTCATTTTCCACACACGCGATGCGCTTATAAATATCAAGCTTCTGATACTCATTTGGAATGTAGGCAGGCGGTATAAACGCGTCCACCTCGATATCCAGCGTCGTGTCGAAGGGCGTTTTCGCGATCTCGCCCTTCTGCGCCTTTACAGCCTCATTCAGCATCTTGCAGTAAAGGTCGTAGCCTACCGCCTCCATGTGCCCGTGCTGCTGCGCTCCCAGCAAATTCCCGGCGCCGCGGATCTCCAGATCACGCATCGCAATCTTAAAGCCGCTGCCCAGATCCGTAAACTCACGGATGGCCGACAGCCGTTTCTCCGCCACCTCCTTTAACATCTTATCCCGCTTATACATAAAAAACGCATAGGCAGTGCGGTTGCTTCGCCCCACGCGTCCTCTCAGCTGGTAGAGCTGCGCAAGGCCCATGCTGTCCGCATCCTGTATGATCATGGTGTTGACATTTGAAATATCCAGTCCGGTTTCAATAATCGTCGTGGATACCAGCACATCGATTTCCCCGTTGATAAACTGATACATGATCCGCTCAAGCTCGATTTCCTTCATCTGTCCATGGGCAAAGGCGACACCAGC
Source organism: uncultured Lachnospiraceae bacterium (assembly GCA_949132985.1). Lineage (GTDB taxonomy): Bacteria > Bacillota > Clostridia > Lachnospirales > Lachnospiraceae > W0P33-017. The sequence continues at coordinate 33,699 of CASCGD010000011.1, read as the reverse complement.
CTCCGGCACGAGTCCGGCGATCTTCGCGGTCACATCTGCAATCTGATTCACACGGTTGAACACATAATAAACCTGCCCTCCCCGCGCCAGCTCTCTGGCAATGGCCTCCCGCACAAGCTCTTCATTGTACTCCATCACGTAGGTCTGAATCGGAAGCCGGTCCATAGGCGGCTCCTCCAAAACACTCATATCACGAATCCCGATCAGACTCATATGCAGCGTGCGCGGAATCGGCGTCGCCGTCAGGGTCAGCACATCTATATTCTTCTTCAGCTGCTTGATCTTCTCCTTGTGAGTCACGCCAAAGCGCTGTTCCTCATCGATGATGAGCAGACCAAGATCCTTAAAGCTGACATCCTTCGAGAGCACCCGGTGCGTGCCGATCACGATGTCCACCATGCCCCTCTTCAACTCACCGATCGTGTACTTTTGCTGAGCCGGGGTTCGGAATCGGCAGAGCAGGTCCACCGTCACCGGAAAATCCTTCATCCGCTGTGCAAAGGTGTTGTAGTGCTGCTGCGCTAAAATTGTGGTCGGCACGAGGTAGACCACCTGCTTGCCTTCCTGCACCGCCTTGAAAGCCGCGCGGATTGCGATCTCGGTCTTGCCGTAGCCCACATCGCCGCAGATGAGCCGGTCCATGATTTTTGTGCTCTCCATATCATGCTTTGTCTCCTCAATAGCGGCCACCTGATCCTCTGTTTCCTCAAAGGGGAACATCTCCTCAAACTCCCGCTGCCAGACCGTGTCCGGACCGTAGACATAGCCCTCCTTCTGCTGCCGCACCGCATAAAGCTCCACCAGCTCCTTCGCGATCTCCTTCACCGCGCCTTGAACCCTGGCCCGGGTCTTGTTCCACTCCTGCGTTCCGAGGGTATTAAGCTTTGGCTTCTTTGCGTCGCTTCCGGCATATTTCTGAATCAGATCCAGCTGCGTCGCCAGAATGTAGAGGTTCGAGCCTTTGGCATAGGTAATCTTCATGTAGTCCTTTGTGGTTCCCCCCACGTCCATCTTCTCAATGCCCTGATAGATACCCAGCCCGTGATTCTCATGCACCACATAGTCGCCCACATGCAGCTCCGCAAAGCTTCGGATTTGCTCACCCTCATAGCGCTTATACTTTTTCTTCTTCTTTTTTTCTGCTCCAAAAATATCACTCTCGGTGATAACCGCAAAGGACAAAAGAGGATACTCATAGCCACGGCGCACCTTGCCGTAGAGCACCATCACTTCACCTTCCTTTAAGGCGTGATTATAATCTTCCGTATAAAAGCAGACCACACCCTCGTTTGTAATGTCCTCCGCCAACCGTTTTGCCCGCGTCCGGGAGCCGGATAAAAGTATAATTTTGAATTTATTTTTCTTATATCTCTTTAAATCCTTGATCAAAAGCTCAAAGCTGTTGTTGTAGGCGTTGACTGTCCGCGCCTGCAGCTGATAGTGATCCTCCACGAGAAGCTGCGGCACATGCTGCTCGAGAGTGGAGAGCGCCACACACCGGCACTGCTGCAGCCGTCCCATGACTTCCTCAGCTCCGCAGAGAGCATCCGCCTGCTTTGGCAGAATATAGCCCTTCTCCAGCCTCTGCTTCATACTCTCAGAAAACTCCAGTTCAACGCCGCGCCCCTGCTCCATGATCCGCGCCGGCTCATCCAGAAAGCAAACCATGTGCTCACGGTCAAGATAATCCAGAAGAGATGCCTGCTCCTCCACAAAATATCCAAGAAACGAGTCCAGATTTGTCGCACCGCCAAGCTCTGTCAATTCTTCCTCTAAATTCGCCGCAATAGAGCGTATTCTTGCCGCTTCCTCGGTCTTTTGGTGGTCATAAAGCTTCTGAGAAAGTGCTTTTGCCTCTTTTTTCACTCTATTTAATCCTGATTTAATCTGTTCCGTCGTAAGCACCCACTCATTTGCCGGGTACAGCGTAAAATGATCCTCCCCGCCCTCCTCTAACGAGCGCTGGCTCTCCGCATCAAAAGCGCGCAGCGAATCAATCTCATCGCCCCAAAGCTCCATACGGTAAGGATGCTCCGCAGTCATCGGAAAAATATCAATGATACCTCCCCGCACCGCAAACTGTCCGGCAGCCGTCACCTGATATTCCCGGTTATAACCCATTGCCACCAGCTGAGCCGTCAGCTTCTCAATCCTGACCGTATCTCCCACCGCAAAACTTTTTACCGATGCCCGAAACTGCTCCGGCGCACTCATATGATTCATCAGCGCATCAAAGGTCGTGATGATCGTCACCTGCTCCTGCTCTAAAAGTGCCTGCAAGACAGTCAGACGCTCCCTTGTCAGCGTATTTCCCCGCAAATCGGATTGATAGAAAAGCACGTCTTTCGCCGGAAAATAAAGCACATTATCGTCAAAAAAGCGGTAGTCCTCAAACAGCTCCTTCGCCTTCTGCTCCTGAAACGTGACAATGAGCCGGCTGTATGCGCGCTCGCCCAGCCCATAAATCAAATGGGGCTTTTGCGCATCCATACACCCGGATATCTCAATGGTTCCCTTTAAATCGGCGAGCCGGCGGTCTACCGCCTCATAATCTTTCCACTCCGCAAGTGGCTGTAAAAATGCCTGCATATCTTTTCCCTATTTTTTGCCGTTGAATTGATTCATGGCCCCCTCCAGATCACCGGCGACAATCAGCTGTGCCGCATCCGCCGCATCCGCAAAAGCGCCTTCCGCAAGGGCACGGTCATCCTTCGAAAAGCGGCTCAGCACATAATCCGCCAGATCCCACCCTTTCGGCTTTTCCCCGACACCCACCTTGATGCGGGAAAAATTCTGTGTCCCAGTCATTGCAATGATATTTTTGATTCCATTGTGCCCGCCGGCGCTTCCCTTCGCCCGAACGCGAATGCGCCCCGGCGCAAGACTGACATCATCAAAAATCACCAGAAGGTCATTCTCAGGGTCCAGCTTATAAAAATTCAGGATCGCCGCAACACACTCTCCGCTCAGATTCATATACGTCTGCGGCTTCACCAGCAGTACCTTTTTTCCTGCGATATAGCCGCTTCCAGAGAGCGCCCGGTGCTTTTTTTCTGTTAATTCTACATTATATTTTTTTGCAAGGACATCTATGACATCAAAGCCCACGTTGTGCCGTGTCTTTTCATACTTCTTATCCGGATTTCCAAGCCCGACTATAACATACATGATTTTATCCTCTTTTCCGTATGATTTCTGCCGCTTGTGCAAGCTGAATCTGGTCGTTAACCCCTGAAATATCCGTCGCATCCTCCAAGGTATATGCATCCACCTTTAACCCTTTTCCTTTTATAATTGTAAGCGTATCCGGCAGGTAATATTCACCCTGCGCATTGTTCGGCGTGATCTTCGCAAGTGCATCCTTTAGCTGCGCCGTATCAAAAATATACATGCCGGAATTGATCTCTTTGGACAAAAGCTCCTGCTCGCTGGCATCCTTGTGCTCCACACTTTTCAGAAAATGACCCGCTTCATCCCGTATGATACGCCCGTACCCCGTCGGATCATCCACCTTTGCAGAGAGAACCGTCACCGCATTCCCCGCCGCCTCATGGTATGCCGCCAGCGCGCGCAGCGTCTGTGCTGTAATCAGCGGCGTATCCCCAAAAAGAATCAGCGTCTGTCCCTCCTCTCCCAAAAATTCATGGGCACATTTCACCGCATGTCCGGTGCCAAGCTGCTCCGGCTGTAAGACAAATGTGACATCCTCACTCCCGATCTCCGTCTCCACTACCTCGTGCTTATAACCGACAACCAGACAAATCTTTGTCACATCCGCGCCCCGCGCCGCCTCAATCACATAATCAACCAGACATTTTCCCTCAATACGGTGCACCACCTTCGGCAGGTCCGATTTCATGCGCGTCCCCTTCCCCGCCGCCAGAATAACCGCTTTGCGCTCCACTTTCCTATTCGTATTCATACTTGAAATCACTCCTCCATCTCTTCCTAATCACTATATCATCAATCACTTTCATCCGTTTCCAATAACAGCCTCTCCCGGCATACGATAACCAGTCGCCGGAGGGCCGGCTGTTCCTGAATAAAAACCGTTATAAAAACGCCGGTGCTTAGCAAGGTATTTTCGAGCTTAGCGTCCGCTGCCATTTTATCCGGGCGGGAGCGTGTTTTTATGAGGAACAGCCGGCCCTTCGGCGGTGTCCTCACAGCCATCCCCCGCAGCTAATATAGTGTAGCGTAAAACAGCGCAAAATTCAAGGGCTGCCCACTGACAACCCCTGAAAATGTAGCCTATCCGATTACTGTTCGTTCAAATGCCGTCCGACCAACCTCTGACCGGAGACGAAACTGTTTACTTTTAATTGCTTTCATCATTTTCCACGGTCAGCTCCTGCTCCTGCAGATACCGGTCCAAAATCATTTTCTGAATACGGTTTCTGGTCTCAGTCTTAATCGGATGCGCAATATCCCGAAACTCACCATCCGCGGTCTTTTTGCTGGGCATAGCGATGAATAAACCCTTTTCGCCGTCCACAACCTTAATATCATGCAATACAAATTCGTCATCAATCGTAATAGATACGATCGCCTTCATCTTGTTGCTGCCCTCGAGCCTACGGATGCGTATATCCGTAATTTCCATCTTAATCTAACACCCCCTTCTTCATTATTATATGCCGTAGCGATTACTGTCGCCAACAACAATCTGTATCTCGCCATCCCCAAAGTAATACATATTCGGTTTGAGCGTACCACGGCTCTCCACAATACAGCTCTCAATATGTGTGTTATCCCCTATGTACACTTCATTCAGGATAATCGAGTTCTTAATAATACAGTTCTTGCCGATAAAAGCCTCCTTAAAGAGGATCGAATTTTCCACCTTGCCGTTGATAATGGAGCCGCTTGCTACCAGTGAGTTGCGCACATCGGAGCCTTCATTGTATTTTGCAGGCGGAAGATCATCGATCTTCGAGTAAATCCGCGGCGCTTCCTTAAAGAAGTAATGGCGGATTTCGGGCTTTAAGAAATCCATATTTGCCTTATAGTAGGAATCCACAGTGGATATATTATTCCAGTAGCCCTTCATCTTAAATCCGTAAATGCGCTTGAGGTCCTTGTAGCGGATCAAAATATCGGTTACGAAATTCCAGCGGTCCTCAGATGCGCACTGCTCCAGCAGCTCAATGAGCTGTCTGCGGCGGATCACATAAACGCCGGTGGAAATCGTATTGGACTGTGCCACCATCGGCTTTTCCTCATATTCTGTGATGCGGGAGTCCTCGTTCATGCGGACCACACCAAAGCGGCTGACATCCGCATTGGCAGGCATATCCTTCACGGCAATCGTAATATCGGCCTTTTTTTCGATGTGATAGTCCAGCAGGTCATTATAGTCAATCTTGTACACGCAGTCACCGCTCGTGATGATCACATAAGGTTCATGGCAGCGCTTTAACCACTCGATGTTCTGGTAGATCGCATCTGCCGTGCCACGGTACCACCAGCTGTTGTCCGCGGTAATTGTGGGTGTAAATACAAACAAGCCACCCTGTTTTCTTCCGAAATCCCACCATTTTGAAGAGCTCAAATGCTCGTTTAGCGACCGGGCGTTATACTGCGACAGCACCGCCACCCGCTGTATGTGGGAGTTCGTCATATTGCTGAGCACAAAATCGATGCAACGGAAGCTTCCGGCTACAGGCATTGCAGCGATTGCCCTCTTACGGGATAATGCATCCATTTTCTGATTATTACCGCCGGCCAAAATAATTCCTAATGCTTTCATGCCTTCACACCTGCCTTTATAATAGAATCTCCGCTCTTTAACAAGCCGTTTTCATAATCAGCCGCCTCCGTCACGCCTGAGATGGCCGTATTCTTCCCAATCGTAACATGATCCGGAATCACCGAATCCTCCCCGATTACCGCAAGCTCGCTGTTGTACACCTTCGGGTTATAGCTGCTTTTCGCGTACTCGCCGTCGCCGATCTTTACATTACTGCCGATCCTGCAATCCTCCGCAATAATCACCTTGTCCAAAACAGTATTCTCACCGATTACGGTTCCCTGCATCACAATCGAACCGCGCACCACGCTTCCTTTGCCGATGATAACATTTGCCCCGATGACGGAGCTGTGCACTTCGCCGCAGATCTCGCTGCCCTCGCCGATGATACTCTTTACAATCACGGAATCCGGGGATATATACTGCGGCTGAATCGCCCCCGTATTTGTGTATACCTTCCAGTACTTTTCATACAGGTTAAATTCGGGAATCAGATCGATCAGTTCCATATTTGCTTCCCAGTAGGAGCTTAAGGTCCCCACATCCTTCCAGTAGCCGTTGAACTCGTAAGCAAACATCCGGCTCCCGCGCTCGTGCAGATACGGGATGACATGTTTTCCAAAGTCACAGCTGTTCTGGTTCTTTAATGCTACAAGCGCTTCCCGCAGCACCTTCCAACTGAATATGTAAATACCCATGGAAGCCAGATTGCTCCTCGGGTTTTCCGGCTTTTCCTCAAACTCGCTGATACAGTGTGCCTCGTCTGCAATGACGACGCCGAAGCGGCTGGCCTCCTCGATGGGAACCGGCATTACCGCAATCGTCACATCCGCCTGATTGGCCTTGTGAAAATCAAGCATCACCTCATAGTCCATTTTATAAATGTGGTCACCGGAAAGAATCAGCACATACTCCGGATGATAGCTTTCCATGTAATTCAAATTCTGATAGATCGCATTCGCCGTACCCGTATACCACTCACTGTTGTCACTCTTCTCGTAAGGCGGTAATACGGTAACGCCTCCCGTGTTCCGATCCAAATCCCACGCGATGCCGATACCGATGTGCGTATTCAGCCGCAGGGGTTGATACTGCGTCAGGACGCCGACCGTATCAATGCCTGAGTTGATACAATTGCTCAGCGGAAAATCGATAATACGATATTTACCGCCGAATGCAACTGCTGGTTTTGCCACATCTGCCGTCAGTACGCCAAGGCGGCTGCCCTGGCCACCTGCAAGCAGCATGGCAATCATTTCCTTATGAATCATATTGCTCACCTCTTGCTTTTATTTAATGTTTGATAACTAGATAGCTTTAAAATATTATACCATCAATCCGCCTGTTTGTACATCATAATAAACAAAAATTTAACAATATTTTATATATTTTTGTCGGTTTTTACTAAGTGTGCTATGTTTGCGATTTTTTAAAATTCAACACACCGGGGATTGTATGACTGTAAAAAAATGGTATACTATATTTAAGTAAATATTTTTTTAAACCCCAAAAAAGTGAAGGTAATCAGGATGAATGAATTTATAATCGATGTTTCAAACAATCAGCGGTTCACCTCTAAGGACAGGATTCATTTTATAGGCATCGGCGGCATCAGCATGAGCGGGCTTGCACAGATCGTCTTAAAAGAAGGCTTTCGTGTGTCCGGCTCTGATTCAAAGGAATCTGCACTGACGAAAAAGCTTGCAGAGGAGGGCGCCGTCATCTCCTGCCCGCAGTCGGCCGCAAACATCACGGACGATATCGACGTTGTTGTCTACACGGCTGCGATCCATGAGGATAACCCGGAATTTGCCGCGGCACGCGCGGCAAAGCTTCCGATGCTCTCCCGGGCAGAGTTTTTAGGACAGCTCATGAGCAACTACGCCTGCTCTGTCGCGGTGGCCGGAACCCATGGCAAGACGACTACAACCTCGATGCTCACACATATCCTTCTCGCGGCACAGACTGATCCCACGATCTCCGTAGGCGGTATTTTGAAAGCTATCGACGGCAACATCCGTGTCGGTTCCTCCGACTACTTTGTAACGGAGGCCTGCGAGTACACAAACAGCTTTTTACATTTTTACCCGAAATACAGCATCGTCTTAAATGTGGAGGCGGAACATCTGGATTTCTTTAAAGACTGCGCGGACGTGCGCCGCTCCTTCCGCAAATTTATCTTTAACACCGCCGCGGACGGCGCTCTCATCATAAACGGCGAAATCGACGATTACGCTGCCTTAACGCAAGGCCTTGCGGCCGATATCATCACCTACGGCTTTGATGCAGCCTTTGACTACCGCGCTGTGGATCTTTGCTTCAACGAATTTGGCTGCGCCTCATTTTGCGTTGCATCCGACGGCAGGAAGCCTGTCCCCATACACCTTTCCGTGCCCGGCAGGCACAATGCATCAAATGCTCTGGCAGCCTACGCTGCTGCTGACCGGATGGGCATCGCACCGGAAACAATTGCCAAAGGATTATCTGCCTTCACCGGAACAAACCGCCGCTTTCAATACAAGGGAAAGCTGGGGGGTATCACCGTGATCGACGACTATGCGCATCATCCGACCGAAATCAGGGCAACGCTCTCATCTGCGAAAAATTACCCTCACAGGCGGATCGTATGTGTGTTCCAGCCCCACACCTACTCCCGCACAAAAGCGTTTCTGGATGATTTCGCAGAGGTCCTCTCCCTCGCGGACATTGTTGTGTTAGCGGACATCTATGCCGCCAGAGAGACAGACGACCTGGGCGTAAGCTCCAAAGATATTTTAACCCGCCTGGAAGGAAAGGGCTGCAGCGCCTTTTACTTTCCCTCCTCAGATAATTTCGAAGGCATAGAAAAATTTTTATTAAAAAATTGTATCGACGGTGACTTGTTAATAACTATGGGGGCCGGAAATATCTACGAAGTGGGCGAACATCTTCTTGGCCGATAAGTTATCCACATTATCCACAATGAATTGGGGAAAAGTTATCCAATTTCATTGTGGATATTTTTATTTACATAACATGTCCCGCCTTTACCAGAATATGCCGTAAGTACCGCATTTATGACAGCAATACGCTGGTTTACATAAGTTTTTATCCACTTATCCACATTTTATTGTTAATCGCGCAAAGCCTTGATTTTAAAGGCTTTCCGCAAAATCAAGGCTTCTCTTTTTTGATTTATTGTGCTATAATGACCGGGCAATCAGAAGTTATGAAATTCGTTATCAGCAGAAAAGTCACAGAATGAGGAGCAAGTCAGGTTATGGCAGACATTACCTTACACCGGAACAACAACTATCAGAAAACTGTCATCCCCAATTATTTCATAGATGCATATATGGTACATGCCAGCGGAGAGTACGTAAAAATCTATCTGTACCTTCTGCGGTGTATGAATGATCCTGCCATGTCTTTTTCGATCTCCGACACGGCGGACAAGTTTGACCATACGGAGAAAGACGTGATCCGCGCATTAAAATACTGGGAGAAGATGCATCTTCTCCGCCTTGAGTTCGATGCAAAGGGCGATTTGACCGGCATCTGTTTTTTAGATGCCCTGAATGCCCCTGTTCCCGAGACTCCTTATCAGATGCAGCCGGAAAATCCTGCCCGGAAAGAGGCCGTGAAAGAAAATGCCGGTGCCGGACAAAATGCGCCGGAAAACACGTTTCCTCCCCACAAAAGCTACAGCGCGGCTGAGCTTCGCCGGTTGAAAGAGGAGGCTGACATTCAGGAGCTTTTGTTTGTGGCCGAGCACTACATCGGACATACCCTGAATGCCACTGAGATGAATGCAATCCTCTACTGGAAGGAAACTCTGAATTTTTCCGGTGATCTGATCGACTACCTGATCGAATCATGTGTGACAAAAAATCATAAAAGTGTGCACTATATGGAAAAGATCGCCCTCTCCTGGGCAAAGGCAGGCATTACTACCGTGACAGCCGCCAAGGAACAGGCAAGCTCCCACAGCAGTCTTTTTTACGCCATACGCAAAGCCTTCGGCATTCAGGGACGCGACTTTGTTCCCTATGAAAAGGACTACATTAATTCTTGGCAAAACGACTATGGCTTTGACACTGAGATCATCGCCGCTGCCTGCGAGCGCACCATCCGCCGTATCCATCAGGTGAGCTTCGAGTACGCCGATACCATTTTAAAAAACTGGAAGAAGCATAACGTTCATTCCATGAAGGATGTCCAGGCACTGGACGCACTGCACCAGGAGCGGGCACGGGAAACATCCATTCAGGCGGAAAGCAGCGCAAAGAAAAACCGCTTCAATGACTTTCCGCAGCGCTCCTACAACACCAGTCAGCTGGAAAAGGAATTATTAAACTATGGCATTAACTAATCGTCAATATGACCAGATTATGCGGTCTTACGAACAAAAACAACGCGCCGCAAGGCTTTCCCTGGAGAAAGAGAAGGCCTCCATGTATGCTGCCGCCCCTGCGTTAAAGGAGCTTGACGACTCCATTGCGGCCTTTAGCGTCAAGCAGGCAAAGCAGCTCTTAGATGGCGATACAAAGGCTCTGGAGACGCTGAAAAAGCAGCTTGCCAGAGCACGGGAAAAGCGCGCACGGCTGCTTGTGTCCGCCGGTTTTCCCCCCGACGGACCCAAGCCCCGCTACGACTGCGCGGACTGTCAGGACACCGGCTTTATCGGCCATGCGCGCTGCCATTGCTTCAAACAGGCGGCAATCGATCTGATCTACACACAATCTAACATCAAAACAATTTTGGAATCCGAAAATTTTGGCGCGCTGACTTTTGACTACTACGGCACAAAGCCGCCGGACCCCTCTACGGGCCGAAGCCCCCTTGATAACGCGCGGCTTGCGGTAACCGCATGCCGTTCCTTTGTCGATGCGTTTGATGAGACTTTTGGAAATATATTTTTTTATGGTTCCACCGGTACGGGCAAGACTTTTTTGTCAAATTGTGTGGCAAAAGCATTAATTGACAGCGGTCACTCTGTTTTGTACTTTACATCCTTTCAATTATTTAATATATTAGAAGAGAGTAAATTTCGCGGAGATGCCGATGCGAAGCAGCAGCAGAACGATCTGTTCACCTGCGACCTGCTGATTATCGACGATCTCGGGACAGAGCTTGCGAACAGCTTTTCCGTTTCCCAGCTGTTTTTGTGTCTGAACGAACGCCTGTTGCGCAGGAAATCCACGATCATATCAAGCAATCTGGATTTGGAAAAGCTTTTTACCACCTACTCCGAGCGAAATTTCTCCCGTATTATCAGTAATTACACGCTTTTAAAGCTCACGGGAGAAGATATTCGTCTGAAAAAAAGGACACAATAAACTTACACATACTAAAACACACCTACATACGGAGGAAACTATTCATGGCGAATGAAGAAATTCAATTAGAGTCTATTCCCCACGGCAAGCTTGGTCTTATCACCTTGAAGAGCAGTGAGAAGCTCGGGCAAAAGGTAGACCAGTACCTTGTAAAATGGCGCTCTACCAGACAGCAGCTTCATCCCAACGATGTTGCGTTTAAGGGTTATCAGCGCGATACCTATCTGATTGAGCACACACTGCCGCGTTTTGGAAACGGCGAGGCAAAGGGAACCATCCGGGAATCCGTGCGCGGCGACGATCTCTTTATTATGCTGGATATCACCAACCACAGCCTCACCTACAAGATGTGCGGGCAGATCAACCACATGTCCCCCGATGACCACTATCAGGATTTAAAGCGTGTCATCGCCGCGGCAGGCGGCAAGGCAAAGCGCATCAATGTAATCATGCCATTCCTCTACGAAAGCCGCCAGCACCGGCGTTCTTCCCGGGAATCCCTGGACTGTGCGCTGGCTTTGCAGGAGCTGGTGAATATGGGCGTTAAAAACATTATCACCTTTGAGGCACACGATCCCAGGGTGCAAAACTCGATTCCGCTCCATGGCTTTGAGTCCGTCACCTGCGCCTACCAGTTTGTGAAGGCGCTCTGCCATCACGTAGACGACCTCGTATTTGACAATGACCATATGATGATTATCAGTCCCGATGAAGGCGGCACGGACCGCGCGGTCTACCTCGCAAATGTGCTCGGCATCAACGTAGGCATGTTTTACAAGCGCCGCGACTACAGCCGCATTGTAAACGGGCGCAACCCGATTATCGCACATGAATTTTTAGGCTCCTCTGTGAGAGGCAAAGATGTCTTTATTGTTGACGATATGATTTCCTCCGGCGAAAGCATGATCGATGTTGCTACGGAGCTTAAGAAACGAGATGCAAAGCGTATTTTTATAATTTCTACTTTCGGCCTTTTTACAAACGGCCTGGGAACTTTTGACAAAGCGGTCGAAGATGGTATTATCTACCGACTGCTCACAACCGACCTGACCTATCAGTCCGACGAGCTTTTGAGCCGTGACTATTACATTAGCTGCGGCATGAGTAAGTATATTGCGTATATCATTGATACCTTAAACCATGACACCTCCGTCAGCGAGCTGCTGAACCCTTACGACAAAATTAAAAATGTCGTGGCAAACTACGCTGCAGGTACGTTAAAATAAGAAAGAATCCGGTTCCCGCGAACCGGATTCTTTTATTCTTTATTAAAATAAATCAACTCTTCCTGCAAGTTTGTCGTTAATCACATAGTAAGCCGCGTTATCCTCAGGCTTTAAATATACCTTTAATGACTTGATAGATGACGCTCTGTGACCCTGCGCAACATATTCCGCTTTAATCCTGTCAACCGCTGCCTGCACCGATGACTCGCTCGCACCAAACTGTACATAAATCTCAGGAGTGCTCGCTTCCTTCTTCGCAGTTACCTTCTCTGTTGCTTTTGTCGCCTTGTTTTTACTCCCGGGTTTGCGTCCCGGTCTCTTTTTCTCAGGTTTGGTTTCCTCAGCAGGGGCTTCTTCGGTTTTCACATCCTCAGCTTTCGCTGCAACTGCTTCCACCACGGTCCTGACTGCCTCTGCAGTCTCCTCAACCTTTTTTTCTGCTGCGGCTTTTACTGCCTCTACAGTATCCTTCGCGTTTGCCATCTCTCAGCCCTCCTATGATCTGATTTATAATTTTAGCTGCAAACTAAAAACTTTTCCATTGCTACAAGCGCTTCTTTTTCATCGCTTCCGTCAGCTACGATATTTACACTCATTCCCGACGTCGGATTAAATGCCATAATACCCATAATACTCTTGGCATTGATCTTGCGATTATCATTCACTAAAACAATATTGCTATCGAACTGGCAAGCAAGCTGTACCAATTCGGCAATAGGGTTTACATATTCTTTTCTTACGTCCGATATTACTATTTCCTTTTGACTCATACTTCATACCCTCTATACGTTATGTATTTCACATACGTATTATCAGCTTCCCACATGTTCTAAATATTTATTCTTCCTAATCGGTATCGGCACGCGCCGCTCCGCGTCACCCGCCAAATCGTCGGCAGCCATCTTTAGAAATGCTTCGCATTTGCCTGCCTCCTACCAGCCATTTTACAGCTATCAAACAGTTTATCCTTACTATATATACCCTATAAACGCCCTTTTTTCAAGTTCTTTTTGCATTTCTGTTAAAACCTACCGAATTGCATGTCAAAAAAGCGCCTTTTTTATGCAACTTTCATCCCAAAAATGCCGTATAACGGCATTTTTTCGCACTATATTGTAATTCTGCGTCGATTATTGTTTTACGGTAAGACTGTTTTGCGGCCAGGTCGTAAACCCATATATTGGCTGAATCATAGCCTGTTATCAGCTCTGTGGTGCCATCTGAGAGTTCCGCCTGCACTGGAATTCCCTCACTTACATAATACAGAACCTGCGAAAGCTCACACCCGGTAAGGTCAATTTTTTTTGCATCCGCAAAGACCTGCGCCGGATACTCTGCATCCGTCCCTTCCGGAAGCTCGGGCGGAGGACAAACCAATCGCTTTGCCCGTTTCCAGACCGCTTCCAGTTTTTGATCGACCACCACGCCCATCTGCTCGTCCGCCTCTCTGATTGCGTCTGCAAGATTTGAGCAGAAAGACTGGCTGCTGCCTTTTGCATAGATATAATATCCCTTCCATGGGTGCTCCGGTTTCAGTCTTATCACCGGAAGCTCCTCTAAAAGAACCTCCTTCGAAGTCACAACGCTTGAACTCTTATGCTTCACCTCACTTCCCAGCACAAGTTGTACCTGCATTTGTTTTACACTGTCATATGCCTGCTGAATATTGTCATCCAAAATGCCCTCCCCTTCATGATTCAGAATCGTATCCGCTTCCGCTTCCACGTAATCATCCTGTGCACGCCGCAGACGCTGTAAAGTAATTACGTATTCGTCAATGGATACCTCAGAGATATAATAGCCTTTCTTATAGTATTCCTTTACCATTTCTCCTTCAGCTACATCATAAATTATAATGCGGCTCATCGGCACTGTGCCATCCGCCCCCTTTGGATTACGGGCATCTGCGATTCCATAGACAAAATCATCCTCCAGAAAGCCGATCGGGTGGAGCGCATTTGCACTGCCTGCCTCGATCATTAATCTCTGCTCCTTTTCCAGGTCAACTACCGTGAGGTCCCCGTGGTTCTCATAATCCTGCTGCCAAACCAGAAGACGATGATCTTCCGAAATACAATAGCTTTCGCTGCCAAGCCCTTCCGCCAGCATCTGCACTTTTTGCTCCGCAATATCAATACGGTAAATCGTGCCCTCCGTCATATAGAAAAATACGCCGTGCTCGTTTTTGTATAAAACACCTCCCATATCCGTTTTCAAACGACCATACGACTTGTCCGAATCTATAAAAATCATCTCTTCAATCGTTGAACTAACGTTATCAAAGTGATATACAGACACTCCAACCTGTCCTTCATGGTCACCTCGGTTCATGTATCCATAGACGGCAAAGTCCACGCTGCCCCCCTCATCGATGTTCAAAATCTGTATATCATGCGCGCCGTAATTTTCCCGTATATCCATGCCCTCATAACCTCGAAAGCTGAAAATCCGGTAAAGCACGTCCTTTGTCTCGTTATAACTCCACAGCTCGCCCTCCTGTACGAAGCAGGTAATTTCTCCACCCTCATTCTTTTTATATTCCACATCAGCATTTCTAATGCCTAATTGTAAAAAATTATCATAAAATATTTCACCGTCCGCACGGAAAATCTGATTTACCGACCGCTCAAAATTGTGCAGGTAACAGCGGTCCCCCTCCGTATTATAGCTGACGCGGTAATACTCGCTGGCATTGTAATACTCCAGCTCACCTCCCGCACCGGTGGATGTCAGCACATAATCAAGCGTAATCACCGCATAGCTGTCATTCAGCTCGGCAATTGTAAGCACAGAGTCCGTAATCTGACTGCAGGCAAAGTCCCCCCAGGAAACTTCCTGAAGGCTGGAATTGATTGTGACCAGATTCAGATTATTGTTTTCCAACGAACCATCCGGTTCCAGATAGGTCGACAGCTGTGTGGCATCCTCCTTGTTCATGGTTTCTTCGTGAAACTCATTTACAAAAGCGAGATAGTCATTCAGGTGCTCGTCCATTTTCCGCATCAGGCGCGTATAATAATGAATCGTATTGCCGCCGCTCTCAACCAGAAACAACAACTGATATTCCTCGCTCTCCTCCAGCAGATTTTCCAGCACCAGCTCCATGTGCAGCGTATCGCCCTCTGCTTCGTAATCCTTACATTCACGATTTGCAATCAGCCGTTCCCCATCAAGGCTGCGGATCTCATAGCTGATACGATCGACCTGTGCGCCGAATGTATCCACCTCAACCGTGACTTTGCGGTCATCATGCACCGGAACAACGGTCTCCCGTATCGTTGTCATATCCATCTCATTCCGATAGCCATGCAGCTCGCCCACTACGTAGTCCTGATAATACAGGGAGATCACCGGATAAGATGCAGCCTGCATCTCTGTCGTAAGATTCACGCCGTTCTGGTTGGTAAAGTATCCAAACGTAAAAACTGCCGCCACAAAACAGAAGAGCAGCACAAATATTTTAATAATCGCTTTCTTCACAGATCGTTCCTCGTTTTCTATATAAGTCGAGCAGGGATGCTTTGCCCTGCGCAAAAAAGGGAGTCCTCCAAAATTATTTGGACACTCCCTATTGTAATGCGTTTTTTACAAAATCACAACTATTTGTTTACCAAAATCTTCTCGTACGGCGACGTTTGCATCTCCGCTTATACATTTCGTTATACAGAAGCACCTCCAGGAGATTGCGTCTGCCGGAATCCATCGGAGGTCTGCCGGGACCGGGCTTTGGACCGTGATGCGGCGGCCTTTCCGGCCTGCGGTCAGGCTCAAAGGGCGGATACCCCGGTCTGCGGTCAGGGACGAAGGGCAGTTCCGGTCCGGGGCCGTAATCCGCGCGGCGCATCTGCATTGCGTTCATCTCATCGCTTCCGCCTGCATTTTTGTCTGCATCCGCTCCCGTTTCCATCCCTGTATTTATCCTCTCATCTGCCTGCACGGCTT
The DNA here is from genome assembly GCA_949132985.1 of uncultured Lachnospiraceae bacterium. Classification (GTDB taxonomy): domain Bacteria; phylum Bacillota; class Clostridia; order Lachnospirales; family Lachnospiraceae; genus W0P33-017. Next base: position 17,464 of record CASCGD010000011.1, on the reverse strand, counting down.
CCTCTGCCGCCTGCTTTTCAGCGTCCTCCCTGGCCAGCGCATCAGCAATGCGATCGCACATGAGCAGCATCGTTACCCGATCCGGGTATTCGTCATACATCATACTGCCCTCATATTCCAGCTTATCGCATTCCTCCTCCACCTTCCTCTGCATCCGTTTTGCATCCGTCGGATACATTTGCTGTAAATACTGCAAGTCCCGTTCGGTCTCTATCTCATTCATATATAAATCCGGATAGGGATGCATGGGCGAAAAGGGCATCTGCCGCATTTGCTGCATCTGGAAAAAATAATCCCTCTGGTTATAATCCATATAGTCTTTATAATCCATCAAGTAGCTCCGAAAAATATTTTCTATATAGTATATGCCTGAGGGATATTTCTGTTACGCTACGCCCTGCGCCAGCATAGCCTCAACAACCTTCTCAAAGCCGGCGATATTAGCGCCTGCCACATAGTCGCCCTCTACACCGTAGCGCTTTGCAGCGTCGTCAATGTTGTGGTAGATGCTGACCATGATGCCCTGCAGCTTAGAATCGACCTCCTCAAAGCTCCAGCTCAAACGCTCGGAGTTCTGGCTCATCTCCAGCGCAGATGTCGCAACTCCGCCGGCGTTTGCAGCCTTTCCGCCGATGAACCATACGCCGTTCTCCTGAAGATACTTCGTCGCGTCTAACGTAGTGGGCATGTTTGCACCCTCGCATACTGCCTTGCAGCCGTTTGCCACAAGCTGCTTTGCGTCGTCGATAAGCAGCTCGTTCTGTGTTGCGCAGGGAAGTGCGATATCACATTTGATCTGCCATACGCCCCGGCCCTCGTGATACTCGGCGCTCTTACGTGCTGCCGCATACTCGGTTAAGCGCGCGCGCTTCACCTCTTTGATCTCTTTGAGCAATGCTACATCAATTCCCTCGGGATCATAGATCCATCCGGTAGAGTCTGAGCATGTCACGCACTTTGCGCCCATCTGATGTGCCTTCTGGATTGCATAGATCGCAACGTTTCCTGCGCCGGAAACACACACGGTCTTGCCCTCCATAGACTCACCATGACACTTTATCAGTTCCTGTGTTATATATAACAGACCATATCCGGTCGCCTCGGTACGTGCCAGAGACCCACCGTAACTTAAGCCCTTGCCAGTCAGAACACCCTCGTAGGTGCCGCGGATTCTCCTGTACTGTCCAAACATAAAGCCAATCTCCCGTGCCCCGGTTCCGATATCACCTGCGGGCACGTCCGTGTCAGCTCCGATATACTTGCAAAGCTCTGTCATAAAGCTCTGGCAGAATGCCATAACCTCGCGGTCGGATTTACCCTTCGGATCAAAGTCAGAACCGCCCTTGCCGCCTCCGATAGGAAGAGAGGTCAGGGAGTTCTTAAATATCTGTTCAAATCCCAAAAACTTAATAATTCCAAGGTTTACGGAAGGATGCAGTCTTAAGCCGCCCTTGTAAGGCCCGATTGCATTATTAAACTGTACGCGGAAGCCTCTGTTCACCTGAACCTGCCCCTTATCGTCCACCCACGGAACACGGAACATAATCTGACGATCCGGCTCTACGATGCGCTCTAAGATTGCATTCTTTCTGTAAAGCTCCTCATTTGCATCAATCACCGGGCGAAGAGAGTCCAGCACCTCGCCGACTGCCTGTAAAAACTCAGGCTCCGCCGCATTCTTTGTTTTTACCTGCTCTAGTACCTCATCAACATAGCTCATCTTAATCTAATCTCCTTTTTTATTTTTTTGCAGCGGTTCAGAGCCAAACTCTGAACCCTTACAAATTTTTCTGTACTACATCATAGTATAAAATGAAGGTTTTGGCAATATAATTCTTCATTTAATAAGGAAAACTTAATAAAATAAGGCGTGTTTCCGAGAATAAAGCTTCTCTCGAAAGCACGCCTTTGCAAGTTACAATATTTGAAAATTCATTTTCCGAAATCACTTCGAAAATTTACATATGTCTTTGTTTATCCGCATTGCGGCATAAAATAGCCGCCTTATTTGTAAAACGTTTTATGCAGATTTGCGTTTTCCCAGGAAGAAAAACGCACAGCCTACCAGAATCAGTGCCACACACACCAAAAGCTTCGGGTCGAAGCCGTCTCCGGTCTTCGGCGTCGTATCTGCCTGATGCACATTTGAGGTCTTTGTCGCATAGGCACCTGAGCTGCCGGAAGAAGACTTTTTGCTTCCGCTGACGCTGCTGTTATTGTTACTGCTGCTTCCGCCGCTGCTCGAACCGCCGGAAGAGGAAGAACCGCCCGATCCGCTGTCGTCATCGTCGACGACAATATTCTGGTTTTCATCATCGCCGTCCTCATCGCCCTCTAAATCCTCATAGTTCGCATTTCCGGTCTGAACCTCCTGCGACTCATCACCCGGATCACCATCGCCGTTTCCGTCAAGGCTGTAAAAGACATAACCGTTTGATTCCGCGTAACTCTCCGCCTCAGAATTGCTGTAGCCGTAAATCACATCCGGTGACCAGGACTGGCTTCCAATGCTCGTCACAGAGGAAGGAATCGTAACCGTCTTGATGCCGCTGTTTGAAAACGCTCCGCTTTCAATCGTCGTCGCACCGTTCGGGACCGTCAGCGACGTGACTCTGCTGCATCCATTGAAAGCACCGCCTCCAATAATTCGGATCGCCGAATTCAAAGCAATCGAGCTCTTTGCCTGCGGGCAGATCAAGAGTTTTGTGTAAGAAGCATTATACAGGCAGCCGCCATCCGAAGCATAGGTACCGTTACCGCCCGCCACGTTGATTGTCGAGAGCGCAGAGCACCCGGAAAACGCATCGGTTGAGATACTGCTGGTGCTCGAGGGAATGGAAATGCCGGAAAGTCCGCTGCATCCGCTGAACGCACCGCCGCCGATGGTCGTTACCCCATTCGGAACCGACATGGACGAAAGGCTTTTACAATTCGCAAAGGCACTGCTCCCGATACTGTTGATCGAAGAAGAAATCGCAACGCTCGTCAATGCGGAGCAGCCGCTGAAGGTATTGCTCGGGATCGAGCTTACCGCTGCCTGCATCGTGACGGACGAAAGTCTGCTGCAACCGGAAAACACACCGGTTCCAAGGCTCGAAACACTTCCCGGAATCGTAACGCTCGTAAGTCCGCTGCAATTTGCAAATGCGCTGTCCCCGATGCTCGTCACAGAGGAAGGAATCGTAACCGCAGAAATATTCGACTTTCCGGAAAATGCACCTGACGCAATCGCCGTCGCATTATCGGGAATCGAAATACTGCCACCGCTGCCATTATAACCGGTCACCGTCGTACCGTTCATCTGGAAGCCCGCCGTACTCGTGTTTGCTTGGGATGCCAGCACAACATTCCGCGGCAGAACCAGCATGCATAACAATGCTGCCGCTAAGACACTCCGGCATACCCCTTTGAATAATTTTTTCATGGTCCTCATCTCTCCCATCTTCGCCATCCATCGCTTTATTATTCATTAGCTGTTAATTGGTTACTTAATTTTCTTTGCTAAAATAAACATTCTTCCCTCATCAGTATAACTACTGCATGTGGATAAAGTCAACAGCTGATCGCCATATTTTGCATCTAAGGCACCTGTTTTTAACGCATCCAGCTGCATCACGTTCACCCGGAACGCCTCAAACTCCGATTCATCCTTCGCGTTCAGAAAATTGTAGTAGCGGAAGGTGTACTCATCCTGATAGCTCACCTCCGACAAAAAGGCTCCAATCACCTCGTAAGTACCATGCTCGTAAATCGTGTCGAACTGTACCTTTTTGTGCTTCTCCAGATAGCTCTTATCCAGATATTGCTTTAAGGAGCCAAACATCGCGCCGCTCTTCATGTTGTGACCGTATATAATAATATTCGTATCACGGTCCAGAAAGTCATTGCGGTAATCCATAAAAAGCGAACCGTTTTTGTCTTTCTTCCTTGCGAAGCTGTGTGTAAGGTAAAACTGACTCTCCTCCTCCGTATCGGACTGCAGCACCGGATAGTTGATATTCGTGCCCTCGATTTCAAGCCAGCCCACCAAATCCTTGTTCTCCGCATAAATCTTTTTGTACTCTGGAAGCAAATCGGGAGTTTTTGCCGGCTTCTTTTCCTCCGGTTCATCGTCCGCAGGAGTCATCTGCGGCGCATCCACAGGCTCCTCCGAAAAAGCCTCCTCCTCAATATAATGTCCCGTCATATTTTGCATATCCTGCAGCCGCTTCATCTCCGCCGCGGACTGCTCCTCCAGATAATCCGCATATAAAAAATATGCCAGACATACAATCGCCGCCAATACGCAGAGGATGCCGGCGATCCGGTATCCTCTGGCACGTTTGCTGTTTTTCTTTTTCAGATCCTCCTCAGCTTTCTTTTCCTCCATCATAACCATGGAATGGTTTGCCACGATATCCGACAGATACATAAAGAAGTTGATGCCAACCTTGCTGTGAAACACAATCTCATTGTTTCGAATACGGGTATAGAGACGGGCGGCGACATCAACATCATTGACATCAACCTCCTGCATAATCAGATCTATCTTTTTCAGATCTTCCTCCGCCTCTATATATTCCCTGTAATCATCAAATTCGTAATCGCCGAGTCTGAATTTCTTTTTTTCCATAATTCCAAATCACCAAAAACGGGGCTTTCTTATTTCACCTTCACTGATTTGATGGTGTTAAAGTTACTGTAGGTCTTTACCCCATTCGCGGTACGGTAAGCGCGGATCGTATAGTAATACTTCTCACCCTTCGCCAGACCCTTATCCACATATTTGCGTTTTGAAGACTTGGAAACTGTCTTAAGTCTTGTATATTTGCCGTTCTTCTTTGTACTGTAGTAAATCTCGTATCCGGTTGCCTTGGCCACCTTCGTCCAGGTCAGCGTAATTTTGCCGCTGCCGGAAGCCTTTGCCGAAAGCTTCGGCGTGTTCAACAACGTCTTCGCCGATACTGCCGTAGAGAAATTACCGTAGGAGGTCGTGCCATCCGCGTTCTCTACATAGGAACGTACCTTAAACTTATATGTGGTGCATGAGGTTAATCCCTTTACAGTATAACTATTTTTCCTCGTAGTTGCAACGACCCGATTGTTGGAATTGCAAATCTGGTATCCGTCCGCATATTCCTGCTTACTCCATGCCAGCTTGATACTGTTGTTCTTGATTGTGCTCGTGCGCAGTCCGCTCACTGCCGCAGAGGTAATCTGGAACGGAATCACTTTCGTTCCGGTGTAGTTTTTGCTGAGCGCAGTCACCGTGATCTGTGCAGTACCGGGATTCGTATTGTTGCTGTAGGTAATCGTATAATCGGTACCTGCAATCAGGGTCTTTCCGGTGGAAGAATCTGTAACCGTAATAACCGGTGTATATGTGCTGCCGTTGTACTGGTAATCCTTCACCTCTGTCGTCAGGCAGTTTTCAATGTTCTTCGCCTCGATTGTAAAGTTAATCGTGCGGCTGCCGGAATAGCTTCCAAGCCCGGTCACAGTCATGCTGGCCGTGCCGACATTGATATTGTTTGCGTAGCTTACGGTGTAATCCGTGCCGCGGTTCAATACCCGGCCATTCATCGTAACAACCACATCCGGCGTGATCGCATATCCGGTGTAGGTGTAAGCCGACGCATAACCTGTCACCTGCATGCCGCTTGCCGCGTTGCTGATGTTAAAACCGCCTGTCGCAGTTCCTATATAATAGGAATTGCCTGTCGCATGAGCCATCACGGTTGCACGGCCCACGTTTGTATTGTTCGCATAGGTCACCGTGAAGTCGCTGCCCTGGTTTAACAGGTTTCCGCCACAGGTCAGCGTGACTGTCGGTGTGATCTGATAACCGGTGTACACCTGATCCGGAATGCCCAAGATCGTGCCATACTGGCTCAGATCCGCTTTGATCAAATAATTCTTGTAGATCGTTCCGGTATAATTCGTGCCAATTCCGGTAATCTCCAGCGTCGCCACACCCGGCGCAATATTATTTCTTGCCGTGACCATAAAGTCATTGTTATTTAACCCGTTGATGCTGACAATCGGCGTCTGCGGAGATCCGTTATACAGCATGCAGTTGTACTGGCTGTTGCTAAATCCAAGCACAATATCCTTTGCATATATGGTCGTCGTGCCGTTGGAGAGGCTTCCGCTTCCCTCACTCGTGGAGTCTCCCGTATTGTTTCCGGTAGTATCGGAACTTATGATCGTGAAGTACGCATCTCTTGTTCCGCTGTAATTGCCTTTTCCTGTTACCACAATCGACGCCTTTCCGGCATACGTGTTATTGCTGTAGGAAATGTCGTAGTCCACGCCGTTTACCAGTTTTACGGAGCGATACTGCGAACCGTTCGGGTTATCCGGATTTGCCGGAAGCTGGGTGTCCTCGACCACGATTCCGGCCGGCCGGATCTCTTTGCCCGTGTAGTAGTAGCTTGCATCATAGCCGGAGACTAAGATGTAGGACTGGGCGATACTGCGGGGTTCGATTGTATATACACAGCTATTGCTGACCGTCGACTTCGCATAGGTTCCAAGTCTCGGATTGCCGGTTACTGCAATGTAATAAGTTCCGGCACCCACAATATCCTTCTCCTGAACCATCGTCTCCAGATCGCCCTTGTAATAAGCATAGCCGTAGCGCTTCGTACCATCCGGAAGCTCTAAGGGTATATCATTCGAGTTCGTTTTTACCTGAATCGAAGATTGCGGGAAAAGCTGCTTGAGTCCGTTGTAGGTCGTTGATACCCGATTAGAACCATTGACCTGTACATAAGCATCGCCGATATTTTCGCCGATGTAGTATACAAATTTCTGGGTGCCGGTATAATTGCCGATTCCAGTGATCTCAACTACAACTTTTCCTCCATAACTGCACTCCGGCTTTCCGTCCTCCTTCTCCAGTTCCGCACTCTCCGCATTATACTGAATCGTATAGTCTATCTCCTGTTTTAAATCCTGCCGATCCTGGCTCATCTCAGAGTCAGTAACCGTAATATCCGGTTTGATCGATATAATGTGGTCCGGATCAAACCGGTAGGACTCCTCAAGGGCTGAGTAATGAACCGTTCCGCCCTCAATTTGCTGAATATTCTTAGGTTTAATTGTAAAGGTGCGTGAAAACTCTCCTTCATAATTTCCGCTCGCTGCCATGAGAACAATCACCTTTGCGGTTCCTGCATTCACATTATCTACATAAGAAACCGTATAATCATTCCCCTCCCGCAACGGCGTATTATTCTTTCCATAAGTTACATTCACTGACGGTTCATGTGCCCTGCCATTGTAAGTACAGTCCGGCTCACCCGAATTGTCAATGTTGCAGTCTGAATCCGCTGATGAAATAAAATTAATTTTGATGTCATTTGAGAGATCCTTTTTTGTAATCTCTATGGTGATCTCACGGGTATTCGTAAAGTTTCCAATACCGTTAATTCTGGCATAATAGGTACCCTGCGCAGTAGGAATATAATAGTTTCCATTCTCACCCGGGATACCGTTTGCCGCTGTTACAGGACGATTGCACTGCGGATCACTAAAATAATTAACAATCTCAAAATCCGTTCCTAGTGACAGCTTTCTTATACTGCCTGTAGGTGTTCGAAGCTGAACATTCATCAAACGAATGATCGTCTGCTCAGACGCCTGATCCGTGTAGGACATCGTAACCGGATCTACCGTAATCTCCGTGTCCTTCAACGATTTTGCCGCAATCTCAAACTCAATCTCATGCCGGGAGCCCTCATAATTGCCGACTCCAGAGAATGTGATCTTCGGCTTATTCGTTGGATCAGATACATTCTGCATATCGCCGTCATAATAAATGTAATAATCCACATTCTCCTGTAATTTTTCGCCCTTATCCGTGAGTTCGATTCCTAAATCTGCCGCGGTGTAATGCTCTCCGGTATACGGAGCCACAATATGCTCTACATTCGGGTATTTTGTACTCGTATAGCTTACCGTTCCCTCAGGCGGCGGCTCGATACTGCCTTCCTTGATTGAGAACGTCACACCCCGCTGCGCATTTGCACTGGCATCTGTAAAATATGGACAATCCTTTATAACAACCGTACCGGTACCCGAATGAATATTGTTCTGATACTCAAGCGCGTACAGCTCCGAGCCAAGCGGAACCCCCTTCAAATAGTCTTCATCCGTCGCATTTGCAGGAAAATCCAGCGGACAGTACAGCATAATGCCCGGCTCAATGGGCGAACCCGTATAGCTGTATGTTACGTTCTGATTCTTTCGGTTCACGTAACCGCCATCCGGTTCCTGCATAAATACTACAAGCGAATTAATCGGATACGTCACCCTGAACTTATGGTCTACTGTTCCGGAATAATTCCCGATACCCTGTATGGTAACGGTCGCCTCCCCGATTCTGTCATTCCCGGTATATCCGAGAATCTCATAGTCTCTGCCAGGCGAAAGTTCTTTTCCATCTGAATCCGTTACTCTGAAATTTACTCCGGAAGCAGTAACGGTAACCGGATTGTCCGGTCCCTTGTACGGAATGGCATTTGAACCTCCTACGCTTATCACCGCATCCTGAATGCCGTTTACAACCCTAAATCGAATCGTAATCGTTCCGTAATAGCAGTGGGCTCCCGCCTGCGAACCAATGACCCGCACCGTCCAGCTGCCAATTCCCGGATTTGCCGGGTCAAAGGTAGCATCCCAGTCCAACGTGTACTCGTTCGGATTGATCGTTCCACCCTCATCGACAGATACCTGGTTCAGCGATAACAGCCCCTTCTCGCCCGCCTTTTCAAATGTCTCCATCCAATTCGGCTTTGCAATCACGCCACCGTCCTTTATTAGACTCGTGTCGGTAGTCGTCGCGCCCTCAATATTCGTATAGAGCGTAAACTGAAGCTGGCGCTCTCCGCTGTAGCCACCGGCCTCAAGGCCCAGAATAGTGACAAAGTTATCACCATTATTCCCGGGTGCCTTATTTGTTCCATATCCGTTCACAACAATCTCATAAGCAGGATTTGCAGGGGCATGCGGTCCACTGGACGCTTTCGGAAGCGATACCGCTCTGGTCTCCGATATCTTATACATAATCGTAAAGTTTTCAGGCTTGATCGGGTCTCTCTGGGTCACCGGTATCATGGGATTCTCTATCAAAAGTTCATCTTGGTTCCAAATGACATAATACTGCCCCGGCTTTGCACTCTCCGCCGAATCCGCAAAGACTGCTCTTCCCACTGACAAATCAACAATATCAACATCGACACGCTCCCGGCGTTCTCCCATATAATTTCCCTTACCTTTTATGGTGTAGAAAACATGAAATCCGGGCCGCTCACCAGCCGATGTGTCATTCGGAATCGGATTCAATCCATTCACCGAATCCCGTTCCTGTTGTTTCGTATAATCTACATCCTCCACGAGCAACGTGCCGAGATGATCAATTTCAAACTGCACACTTGTCAAATTTCCATAGTTAACGTTGTCCGTGCTGACTCTGATTTCCGGATCACTGATCTTCCTCTGCTGCACCCTATAATTCTGGAATGTCTCATTCCCTTCAAAATTCCTGGTACCAGTTATCGTAACCCTTTTCGGACCGGCAGATGTGAGATCATTGCCAAGCGTGCTGTCCGGCTCTCGGCTGTTATACACCGTCGTATAATCCCGGTTCTCCTCCAAAACCTCCCAGACAGCCGCACCACCGCTGACTGCTCCGGTCTTAAATTCCAACACAAGCTCAGGCTTTGGCGTATCACCGCCCGGCAGATAAATTATGTTATTTTCATCCCGAACCGTTATCCGAAAATTCGTCGAATCCCATTTCACCGGAGTAATCACATAATAGCTTCCGTCCCTATTATAGTATGTGGTTCTGCCAAAATACCCTTTTGTCGGCTCCCCGACTGCAATAACATAAATCGTGCCGGCATCCTTATTCATATCCCAGAATGTATCGTTACGGAAGTACGCAATCGTAAAATCCGTATTAGCCGGATCGCTCGAATACGTGATACCAGGCACCTGCTGATTACCGTCCTCTGTCCGAAGCTCAAAATCTGTCGGATACTGGTTAGTTCCGTCATAGGGCGTGCTGAACTGACTTCCACTACTCATACGGCTTGTAATCCGCGCAACATAAGCGGAAATATCTGTACCGCAAGTAACGTCAGCCGCTATTTTTGTTCCCCGATAGTCATTTTTGCCCTCGATCGTAACTTGATACTTACCCGCACGCATCAGGCTCGAAACAGAATTAGTTGCTATTGTCTCGGTATAATCTGTCGACGGCTGCAACTTCTCCCATTGTCCTGCCACATCATCATAATATAATATCTCATTGATGTCATAGTCCGTTCCCATTGACAGTACCTGACTGCCCGTTCGACCCGTATCGATTACATTCAGTCGTAACGTATATGGCGGTCTCGTTCCCGTACCCGTTTTCGTAACCTCAAACTGAACCTCACCCTCGTTTAAGTCACGGCTCACAATCGTAAAGCGAATGTCTTTTTGCCCCGTGAAGTTCACGCTGCCTGCACTGGCTTTTACATGAATCAATGCGCTTCCAGTAGTCGCACTCACCGTCGAGTTATTCTCATAAGTCACTTCATAATCCGATGTCTGCATATATGACGGCACACCAATAATCCCCGGTCTTGTCTCCCCGCCGTTCCATGCGACCTCATTGTTTCCACCCGCCTGCCCTGAATCTGTCAGCTCCGCCGGGTCAATGGCAATCGGCAAATCAGCAATGTTGCATTTCCTGATCGTAAAGTTGCGTGTGTCCATATAACCCGACCCACTGCTGATATTGTTCGTAGTGATCTCGATTCGCGAGCCGTAGGTACCAGCCTCTACCGGTTTTGCTTCTTCAAAGGAACCGGTGTTGCCCGCCCGGTATCCGACCACCCGATAGTCCCGGCCTTCAACTAACGTATAATCAACGTCATTTGCCGCTAGCTTAATTTTGTAGACCGGGGTCTGCTCCCTGCCGTTATAAGTATACGTACCATCAATTGCCAGACTATTGATCGGCAGCGGCAGGATCTCGAACGTCGTTTCATAAGTACCTGTAAAATTCGTACCGGTCATATTCAGCGACAGCTTTGCATCCTTCCCCGCATTTGTAGCGTTCTCCACACTCACCGTGAAGTTGCCCTGCGGGTCATCCTTCGTGCCGACTAATACATTATTATAATAGAAGCTAAAATTCGGTGTAATCTCAGATCCATTATAATAATAAGTAGAAGGATCCATCTCCAGCTTACACTTCGCCCGGTTTTCCGGAATCGAGAGATCTACTGGTTCTATATAAAATAGTTGGTAACCGGTCTGTCCCTCATAGGTGTTATGTCCTGTGATAACAATCCTTTTCCGGCCAACCTCCGCCAGTTTCTCCCGGTTGCTATCCGTAATCGGCTGATAGTTCTGTCCGTCCCAATACTCAACAGCGAGTGTGTAGTCTCTCTTTTCTCCGTAATTTAGCTTTTTGTTTCTGCCATCGGCGTATACCTCGCTGTTTATCGTATCGACGGTATGACACTGACCATCATAAACGATTTTCGGTTCTTCCCGATTTTCCGCAACGATCGTTCCGCCGTTTTCTCCAATGATCACCGTCTTCTCCATATAAAGAGAGCTTGTAATATCATAAGAAATCGTTATACTCCCCGTATAGTCCGTATCAGCATTTGGCGTAATGATCATCGTTGCCACACCAGGCTGATCATCATTTAAATAAGTAATCGTATAATCCGACTGCGGGAGAATTGGGCTGCCCGCCGCCTGCCCCGTCCTCACTACAATGTTCGTCGGATGTACCTTTCCCTCTGAATCCCTGTTGCTGTACGGCAATTTCAGCCGAAATGCATTCGCTCCGTTTAAGTCATGTGAGATATTAAAGGCATCGTTCGCCGATACAATCAGGGAACCGACACCAATACGCTGAACCGAGAACCGTGCCGCAAAGGTGCCGGTAAAATAGCTGCTGCCCACCAGTGTAATCGGACTTACAGGTGCCACCACCATCTCGTACTCCCCCGCATTCGCCAACGCACCATTTACCGGCGTGCGGTTCGTGACATTTCCGGACGCATCCAACGTTAATCTGTTATACTGTATTGAAAACATATTGCCCGGATTATTTGTTCGACTCACCGTAAGAACCGGAGCATTGCCGCCCTGCGCAAACGTCGCAACCGGATCTGCTATCGGCGTGCCAGGCGTATAGTTCAGATTTGCATTGTCCAGCCTGCCAACCGGTCCTCTGTTCGCGTTTGTGTTCCCAAGATTGTAAGCGATAATATAGCTGATGTCATTTGACACAACGGCACCCTGCTCATAGTTTTTGTCTGTAACGTTCACCTTCGCAGTTGCCGTCCCGACCGTGCTCTGCGCTCCTACAATTTCAAACTGATCAGCATTTAATGTTGTATTCCCATTGATCACAACTATCACACTGCTTTTATCCGGCACGGCTACGCTGCCCGTATAATCCACCACAGGCGTTTCTGTCGTCCTTGCCTCAATATACGAAATTGGAGCTGCCTTGATCTCATACTCTGTCGTAATCGTGCTACCCTGCTTAAACTCCCAGCCACTATCACTTGGCTGAAGCGTGGCGGTATACGTACCCTGCTCAACGGAATCCGGCACACCCAAACTAAACAGAGTCACATCCTGTGTTCCCTCTGTATTGCCTGTAATTCTTGTAATTTTTGGACTCTGTGGATTTCCATTATAGGTGAAACTCGTCGCGTCCAATTCTACAGTAAAGGTTTCTACATCTCCCTGTCCACCATACGTTGCCTCAACTGTCAACACTGTGGCACCGGCCGCTGCCTGCACGCGTGGAGCAATCTCCACGATGCAGATGACCATACAAATACTTAACGCAACCGCCAATAGTTTCTTCTTGACATCCTTGTACATAATCCCCGCCATCCTTTCGCTTGCTTTTTTACTTCGGACATCGACCATGATTCCGAACATACCGTCACAGTTTAACCATCGCATGCTTTTCCTTGAACCGTTTCTCGCAGGCCATACCTGAACTGTAACTATAACTATATATAAAAATGGTATATCGTCTGACAATTCTTTAAAAAAATGCAGACCTCACCCACGTATAGATTTCTTTATATTTCGGTCGATTTGATTTTTTCTTTATACCCATTTGGAGATTTTTTGAAAAAAATTATATCAAAACCAACGCCTATAAATGGTCATTTTAAGACAGTTTTTTGACAAAAAGACAATAGATTATGAATGTAACATACACTTTATGTGACTCTGAAATGATGATAAGATTAACCGTTCTAAGGAAGACCTCTTTTTACTTGAACGACATCAACCAATGTCTATATCACGCAAAAAGACACATGCGCAGACAGGCATCTTTTTTGAATTTCGAAAGAAATTTCCGAAAAAACTTTGCCACAACACTAAAATTTCCGGCACTTACATCGAGTCTGAAAATTTTCTGCTGCTTTTCCCGCATCGCATTCCTCCTTTGCTTCGCAGGAGCACGCGGGGCATATGTATTTTCCGCATCTCCTGCCTGAATTATTTTTGTTGAAAATTTAAGCAAGAGTTGTTCCTTAAGATGGACACATAGAAATGTTCGCGGCCTGGAAATTTATACTCACGAGCACTTAAATTTGCCAATTCACCAGACTCACGAGCGCTCAGCTACTATACGATGATGGTAAGGTTCCTCGCTCGTGAGTATAACAATTGCTTATGTTTATCTTATCGCAATCCGACTGGCTTGCGCTCTTTCATATTCTTCCTCAGAATAGTCCTGAAGAATCTGTTCTTTTGAAATCTCATACCTTATCATATTCTGAATTGCCCGCAAACGCTCTTCTTCTCTTCCTTCTTCTCTTCCTTCTTCATGTTCCATCTCCAGCTGATGTTCAAATGTAAAATCCCACTGCATCATCTTAATCACCTCCGCATAATGCTCCTGCAAAAAATCCTTTAACACATTTTCCCTGATACATTGCTTTACCGCAAGCTCAACTGCTCCCGCCAGATCAACATAGCCTGTTTCCTCCTCAAACTCCTGCACCAAATCCACCAGATACATATAACCCTTCAACGTCGGACTCTTTGTGAGCAGCTCCGGATTTTTGCCTTCGTTAATGTTATATACCTGACAAGTCAGTTCCAGCTCCGGCTCCTTTACCCCATTCTCAAACGCATCCGACAGCTTGAGCCTGCACTGCGCTGGCGCATCCTCCGTTCCGTTGTAAAAAACCACAAAACGCGGCGTTGGTATCTTAAATTGTGTTTTCCCATAAATATTTCTATTCCAGAATCTGCCATGGATGATCGTCGTAAAATACACCAGGCAGCGCAGCGGCATATTCGGACAGACGGTTGACTGGTGTTCGTAAATATTCAGTTCCGCACCCAAAATAAAGGACGCATCACTCCGCACACTCAGCGATATCCCACCATTTCCCAGCTCCACGGTTTCCACCTGCTCCGGATCGTCGTACTTTGACCCGTTCAGTGCATTGTACAGTTCCAGCGCCCGACTCTTTTCCCGAAACAGCAGGCTAAACACATCGCTCCGATACTCTCTGTTACCACTCATACGTTTTCCTCCTTTGTTTTTGGCAGGATCGCGTATGTACAAGATGCCGGAATGAAAGAAACAATACACCCATCCCGGGTCGCAAGCCTTTTCATGCGAAAACCCTGCCCTTATGAAATAATTTGAAATAAAAGCAAGATTTTCCGTTTAGAATATTATTTAGACTTCTTTGACAAAACAGCCTATGCTGTCTTTATATAATGGAAAAGATATTCTTCACATACAGGAAGAACTGTTTGCTTTGGAAAAAGTATAGCATCCCTTAACCAGACATGCAAGGAACTTTTTCTTCTGAGCACCGCTACCTTTGATATCCGCAGCCGCTTCTCCCCGGCATATCATCGCTCTTCACATATCTGGCACAAAACTCCATGTTAATCTCCCGCAGCTCCTTTTTTCCGTCAATGTAATCCTGATACATCTCCACCAGCCCGGCCATGCAGCCGTCACAGCCCGCACTGATATTGCCCAAGGAATCCGCAACGATTTTCTCCCGCTCCACACGTGTTGTCTCTGAAATCAAATAGCCCATAATTTAACCTTCTTCAAAATCATAGCGCCATACTACGCAATTTTCACACCAGATTCCGCATATTATATTTTTCACATTCCACACAGTCTGACCGTGTCGGACAATATAAATATGTTTCATCCCATGCTCCTTCATCGGGACAACGCCCGATTTTGCTCATATCATAATAGCTTCATTATATCTTCAAAATTTTATTCTGACAACAAAAAAGAGCCGTTTTTAGCTCTCTTTCGTTGTCACGCACTGATCTGCACGCTCAGATTATTCTCAACCACAAGAATCTCATCGATCGTTACACCCAATACAGCCGCCAGCACAACCATGTTATCTATCGAGGGCATCGCCGCGCCGTGCTGCCATTTATATATCGCCTGCGGTGTCGCAAAACCAAATATATTCTGCAAATCCTTCACCGTCAGTCCCGCAGCCTCTCTCAGCCTTCTAATCTTTCTTCCCGTGGCCGCCATGTTAATTGCCGGCATTGTAATCATTGCTTCCTCCGTTCCGGCATCCCGGAGCAGAAGCACAATCTCTACTCCTATGCCTTAAAATTGTACCTGGGCTTCATGATGTCAATGACATCCACTGACTCCCGGATCACATCGATAATGTCCTCCAGGGACTTGTATGCCATCGGTGCCTCGTCCAGCGTCTGCTCGTTAACAGAAGTCGTATAAACACCCTTCATCGTCTCCCGGTACTCATCCATGCTGAGGGTGCTTTTCGCCTTCGTTCTAGACATCAGCCGCCCTGCCCCGTGGGGTGCCGAGTAGTTCCACTCCGGGTTCCCTTTTCCGACCGCAAGCACGCTTCCGTCCCTCATATTGATCGGGATCAGAACCTTTTCTCCCTCATGAGCTGCAATCGCACCTTTTCTCAGAATCATTTCCTCTGTATCAATATAATTGTGAATCGTATGAAATGCCTCTCCTCCGACCATCCCGGCGCGCTCCAAAAGGATTTCCGCCATCCTCTCACGATTTCTCCTTGCAAATGCCTGACATATCTCAACATCGTGCAGATAATTCTCCAAATATTTCCCGGATAAATAGCACAGATCCTCCGGCATACTCGCCTCGGACTCGTAAACCTGCCAGTGGAGCTGCTTTAACGCCGCCTGAATCTCCTTTCTGCGGCCCTGCTCCTTATACGTGCGGATGATCTCGTCGCGCTTCTCAAGGTAATCTCCGTAGCCCCTGCTTAAATTTATGGCAAGCCTCTGGTAAAGCTCAGCCACCTGTTTGCCGAGATTGCGGCTCCCGGAGTGAATCACCAGATAGGACGTGCCGTCTGTGGCCTCATCAATCTCAATAAAGTGGTTGCCGCCGCCAAGCGTACCAAGCGAGCGCTCCAGACGTTTGGCATCTCTCAATTCCCGATAGCATCGAAGCGCCGTCAAATCAAAACGCTCCTGCCGCCCCTCCCACACATTTTTTCCGGAGGGAATGAAATGCGCCGCCTCGTCGACCTTTTCAAAATCGATCGGCACTCTCCCAAGATTCACGGTGTACATACCGCAGCCGATATCCACACCAACTACATTCGGGACTGCTTTATCCCTGATGGTCATCGTCGTCCCGATCGTACAGCCCCTGCCGGAGTGCACGTCCGGCATAATACAGATCTTTGCGCCTTCCGTCATCGGATAGTCACACATGCGCCGGATCTGCTCAATGGCCTCATCCTCCACAACCTTTGCGTAACAAATAGCCGTGTTCACCTTTCCTTTGATCTCCAATACTTTCATTTTTGCTTCCTTTCTGCTCGTTTTCCAGCATGGGCAGCGTCATGCTGCCGCTAAAACAAAAACCGCCTACCCGGTGCGTCCTCACACAAGATAAGCGGTTTTAAAAATCTATGGTTTGAATCTGCTTCCTTCCTTATAATCCCTGCAAGCCTACTCTCTTATCACAGCTTTTCGTATCAGCCTTATCTTATCTGCACACGCAAAATCAGTGCTCCGCTCTTCATGGTCGAGCTGCGCACGTTTGTGACTTTCCAGATTCAGATAACTTCTACGGCTGATCGTAAACATCGTTTTCTCCTCCCCCAGACCTGCCTTCCTCGTTTTCAGGCCTGCTTTTTTCCTTCTATTTTGTACTTTAACACAAAAACGCGTGATTGTCATTATACTTGTAGTATAAAGTTAATGTTCCTAATTCGTTTTAATCTAAATCAGCTTTTTTTGGGCGTCAACCACCATGTGGAATAAAGAAAGCAACTCCAAAAAACAAATCGGTCAAAGGGTTGTGAAACTGCGGACAGAAATATTCCTATATTATAATTCATTGATGGTTGCTGTAATTGGCATGTTCCTAATCCGCTTTGCAGGTGCATATACTGCTGCCGCAGCAGAAACTGTATCGAAT
>CASCGD010000010.1 GCA_949132985.1 uncultured Lachnospiraceae bacterium | reverse complement strand
AGCAAAATGCGAAGCATTTTATGGAATGCTTTCCGACGATTTGCCCGCGAGCGGAAGCGAACGGGCGTAACTTTGAAACAGGAGGAAAGCAAAATGCGAAGCATTTTATGGAATGCTTTCCGACGATTTGCCCGCGAGCGGAGGCGAACGGGCGTTACTTTAAAACAGAATAATATGAATGAAAAGGGGAAAACTATGAAGAGGAAATTGTGTGTGTTATTGGCGGTACTTTTGACGGTCGGTGCAGTGTTTGCCGGCTGCGGCAGCGGGCAGGATGCGCCCGCGCAGGAGGAGGGCGGTGATGTTTCCGGCGCAGAAGGTGATATGACTGATGTGCGGATGGCCTTCTGCACGTTTACGGGTTATGCGCCGATGTTCATTGCGAAGGAGCAGGGCTATTTTGAGGAGGCGGGTATCAATATGGATATCCAGGTCATCGAGGATGAGTCCACCTACGCCAGCCTGATCACGAAAGGCGATATACAGTTTTTGGCGACCGCACAGGACCCGAACATCAAGATGTTTGCAAACGGCGCAACGAGTAAATATGTGCTTACCATGGACCGCTCTGTCGGTGCGGATGCGCTGGTGGCAGTTTCGGACATTCAGTCACTGGATGACCTTGCAGGAAGAACGGTAGCTCTGGATAAGTCCGCATCATCCTATTACTTTTTCCTGAAAGCGCTGGAGGGCGGATCTTCCCTGAGCGAGGAGGATATCGATGTGATCGATATGAATGACACAACCGAGGCGGGTGTGGCATTTATCGGCGGCCAGGTGGATGCGGCAATCATGTGGGAGCCGGAGCTTTCCAACGCCTTAGATGAGGTGGAAGGAGCCCATGCGCTGGTAACGAGTGCGGATTATCCCGATGCGATTTCCGACAGCTTAGTGGTAAATGCTGCTTTTGCAGAGAAAAATCCCGATATCGTGGAAGCTGTTGCACAGTGCTGGTACAAGGCGGTTGATTTCTATAATGAAAATCCAGAGCAGGCATATAAAGACATGGCCGGCGGTTTTGAAGAGGTCAGCGCCGAGGATATCGAGGGAGATGCGGAAGGCTTGCACTTTTTAGGAAAGGATGAGAATGAGGAGATGCTGGAAGATGGCGCAGAGGACAACATTTTTGATCTGTGCAAGGATATGGCATCCTTCTGGAAGAGTAAAGGTGAGTGCGAGACCGATGAATTAGACGATTACTTTACTCTGGTAAAATAGTGGCGGAAAATGCATTTGTCGCAATTGATTTAAAATCCTTTTATGCATCTGTAGAATGCAAGGAGCGTGGGCTTGACCCGATGACAGCAAATCTTGTGGTCGCAGATGAGAGCCGCACGAATAAGACGATCTGTCTGGCCGTGTCCCCTTCCCTGAAAGCTATCGGCATTCCGGGAAGGGCACGGCTTTTTGAGGTTGTGGAGCGCGTGCGCGCCTACAATGCCGACAGAGCCGGCGATGAGCAGCTGACCTATATCACCGCGCCGCCGCGCATGGCGCTTTACCTGGAATACAGCACGAAAATTTATGAGGTCTATCTCAAATATATTGCGCCGGAAGATATTCATGTGTACTCTATTGACGAGATCATGTTTGACGCGACGCATTATCTGAACACTTACTGCATGACGGCGCGCCAGCTGGCGGCAAAAATGATTGCGGATGTGTACGAAACCGTCGGTATCACTGCGGCGGGGGGAGTTGGGACGAATCTTTATCTGTGTAAGGTTGCTATGGATATTATGGCAAAGCATGTGCAGCCGGATGAGAACGGCGTGCGCATCGCCTGTCTGGATGAGATGAGCTATCGGAGGAAGCTCTGGGCGCACGAGCCGATCACGGATTTCTGGCGTGTGGGAAAGGGATACGCGAAAAAGCTGGCGGAATGCGGATTGTACACGATGGGTGACGTGGCGCGCTGCTCGGTCGGTGCGCCGGAGGATTTTTACAACGAGGAGCTTCTCTATAAGCTGTTTGGGGTAAATGCAGAGCTGTTGATTGACCATGCCTGGGGCTACGAGCCGTGTACCATGGCGGATGTCAAAGCTTATAAACCGGAAAACAAAAGCATAGTCTCCGGCCAGGTGCTTCGCTGTCCCTATGAATATGAGAAGGCGTTGCTGGTGATGCGGGAGATGGCGGACTTGATGGCGCTTGAGCTGGTGGAAAAGCGGCTGGTGACGGATCAGATTGTGCTGACTGTTGGCTATGATATGGACAATCTCTCGACCCCGGAGCGGCGGAGGGCCTACCGGGGACCGGTGTCCATGGATCGTTACGGAAGGCAGGTGCCGGTGCATGCCCATGGGACGGCAAACCTTGATCAGAAAACCTCGTCCTCCATGCGCATCACGGATGCGGTGCTTGCGCTTTTTGCGCGGATCGTCAATAAAGATCTGCTGATACGCCGGATCAGCCTGTGTGCAAACCGCCTCATGGATGAGGCGCAGGCGAAGAAAGAGCACTGCGAGCAGCTTTCCCTGTTTGCGGTGGAAGGGTTCGAGCCGGCACCTGACCCGGCAGAAAATCCGAAAGAGGCGGATGTAATTCTGGCGGGCAGGGGCATCGGACAGGCGGATAAACCGGGGATAAAGGCCGGCGATGGGAAGCGGCCCCAGGAGGAACTGCTCGCCAGGGAGCGAAAGCTTCAGGAGGCGATGCTGAGCGTAAAGAAGCGCTACGGAAAAAATGCGATGCTCAAGGGTATGAATTTGCAGGAGGGCGCGACAACGATAGAGCGAAATGAACAGATCGGAGGGCACCGGGCGTGAAGCAGTGAAGGAAAGCGGATGATTTGTGTGGATCATGTCAGGAAGGAAACAGATCGGAGGGAATCAGGCATGGAGCAGAAAAAGAAGCAGGATGCGCCGGATCGTGAAAGCGGGCGCTTCAAGGGAGATGCTGCGGCGGCGGTGTATCAGGATATGGATGGAGCCGCACACCGCTATGACGATATCATTGACTTGCCGCATCACGTCTCAAAGGTTCATCCACGGATGCCGCTGTCTGAACGCGCGGCACAGTTTTCGCCGTTTGCGGCGCTGAGCGGCCACGGGGATGCGATCAGGGAGACACAGCGGCAGGTGGAGGAGCGGATGGAACATGAATACGATTAGAGAAAAGGCAGCGGCGAGATACCGCGGAGCAGATGACGGCAGAAATATTATTTTGATCGGGATGCCGGGTGTGGGAAAGAGTACTGTGGGTGTGGTTCTCGCGAAGCATCTGGGATATTATTTTATGGATTCTGATCTGCTGATTCAGGAGCGGGAGGGGAAACTGCTCTACGAGATCATAGATGAACAGGGACTTGACGGTTTTCAGAGGGTGGAAAATCAGGTCAACGCATCGATCGATGTGAAAAGGTCGGTCATCGCCACCGGAGGGAGTGCGGTTTATGGCGTGGAGGCGATGGAGCATTTGAAAAACAGTGGTATGGTGGTTTATCTCTCGCTTCCCTGCGGGGAGCTTTCTGAGCGGTTGGGGGATTTGAGTGAGCGCGGCGTCGCTATCCGCGAGGGACAGACGCTGGAGGAACTTTTTGCGGAGCGGGCACCCCTCTATGAGAGATATGCGGATGTGGTGATTGATTGCCGTGGAAAGCAGATTCGACAGATCGTGAAACAGATCAGAGAAGAGCTGGGCCACAAAAAGCTGGAAAAAAATCTGATTGATCTGATGAAAGAGGAGCAGGCAAAGCTGGGCTACCGGAAAGAATCGCTGCGGCTTTATTATCCCTTAGGCACGCTGAACCATTTATATGGAAGCCGGGAGAATGCGGATCAGATGCAGGTGCGGCTGGCCGACTTTGCGTGTACCATAAGGCATACCCTCGGAGGCGTGCACATTTCTCACCGGGGCGAGCGGTTCTGTTTTGAGATCCCGGAGCAGGGCAGTGAATATGTACATTCAATTATGAAGGAAGATGAGTTTATTCTCCGGCTGGTAGAACTGATCGGAAGCTGCGGGACGACGATGGGACAGGTTCAGGCATTGTTTGAGGCGCAGCAAAGGCCCGTCATCATTACACCGATGGGCGGGGAGGAGTTTGACGTGATGATTCGTTTTACTGCAGGAGATGATCCATACTATTACTGCTTCAAGGATGAGGGCTGCCATATGATTTATCATCGGTTTCTGCCGGAGGATTACGCGGAGTTTGGATTTTGATTTTTTACATTTAACACCGGAAGGTTTTCATGGAGGACTTTCCGGTGTTGTTTTTTGTGGTGAAAACGCGGGTTTCTCCATTTTCCACTAGTATCTGTGATATGACTATGCTATAATACAGCAATATGGTCATTTGGCAAATGCAGGCCGCAATCACATATGAAAAAGCAGGAGGACATTTTCAGTCATGAAAATTATTATTGCAGGGGACGGCAAAGTCGGCGCGATACTGACCAGGCAGCTGTCGCTGGAGGATTACGACCTCACCCTGATTGATGAAAATCCCCGTGTGCTGGAATCCACCGAGGAAATGTACGATATTATGGCAGTACAGGGGAACTGTGCCACCATGGAGGTTTTGGAGCGTGCAGGTGTGCACGAAGCGCAGCTTTTGATTGCTGCCACATCCGCGGACGAGATCAATTTGCTGTGCTGTCTGACCGCACACGGAATGAATAAAAATTTACACACAATCGCCCGCATCCGCAATCCGGAATATACGGATCAGATTATAAAAATGCGCGAGATATTTCCGCTTTCACTGGTGGTTAATCCGGAAAAGCAGGCGGCGGCGGAGATTGAGCGTCTGCTGAAATACCCGGGCTTTTTAAAGCGTGATACCTTTGCCAAGGGCAGGGTGGAGATCGTGGAGCTGCGCGTGGATGAGGGCAGTCCGCTGCGCAGACGCAGCCTTGCCGATATGGATTCCATCGTGGGCTGCAAGGTGCTTGTCTGTGCGGTGCTGCGGGATGGCGCGGCGGTGGCGCCGGACGGAAATTATACGCTTTTGGAGGGGGATCGTATTTTTGTAACGGCCTCGACGGATACGCTGGAAACTCTGCTGAAAAATCTGCATATTATTACGCATAAGGTGAAGCGCGTACTGATCTGCGGAGGCGGGCGGCTCAGCTATTATCTGTCAAAGCGGCTGGAAAAGAGCGGGATTAAAGTGCTGCTCATAGAAAAGGAGTATGAGCGCTGCGTACATTTGTCGAATATTCTGCCGGGGGTGACGGTGATCCATGGCGATGCCAGCGATGAGCGTCTGCTGGAGGGTGAAGGACTGGAAAACTGTGACGCGCTCGTTGCATTGACCGGACTTGACGAGCTGAACATGGTCATCTCTTTGCACGGAACGATCAGCAAGGTACCCCAGGTCATTACAAAGTTAGGCCGGATGGACAATACAAGCCTGCTTGACCGGCTGCCCATCGGCAGCACCATCAGCCCTAAGCATCTTTGCAGTAATTCCATCGTGCGCTATGTCCGTGCGCTGCGAAACCAGACCGGTGCGGCACTGACAGTGCATACGATTGCCGACGGATACGCGGAGGCGCTGGAATTTCGGGTGAACGAGGATACGAAGCACGTGGGCGAGCCGCTGAAAAATATTAATCTGAAAAAAAATGTGCTGGTTGTCGGCATTACCCACAGGGGCGAGCACGAGATTCCTGCCGGAGACTCCTACTTTGAAAAAGGAGATACGGTCATTATTGTGTCGAGTGGCGTGGTGGTTTACCAGTTAAATGATATTTTTGAGGCATAGGACGATGAACTATAAGATGATTGGCAAATTTATCGGCAGGATCATGCTGATAGAGGCAGCATTTCTGCTGCCGGCTTGCGGTATCAGTATTTTTCAGGGAGAGAAGGAAGCGGTGCAGGCATTTGCAATTACCATTTTTGTGAGTGCGGCTGTCGGCGGGCTTCTTACGAAAAGGAACCGGGGGACAAAAAAAGGGTTCCATGCCAGGGAGGGACTTGTCTGTGTCGGCATTAGTTGGATTGTGCTGGGACTTACCGGTGCGCTGCCGTTTTTTTTGTCCGGTGCGATTCCGAATTATGTGGATGCACTCTTTGAGACTGTTTCCGGCTTTACGACGACCGGGGCGTCCATTTTGCCGGAGGTGGAGCCGCTGCCGATGGGCATGCTCTACTGGCGCAGCTTCAGCCATTGGCTGGGCGGCATGGGAGTGCTGGTGTTTCTTCTGGCTGTCTCGTCGGGGGATGAGCGCAGCAAAGGTTTTACGATGCATATTCTGCGGGCGGAAAGTCCCGGCCCAAAGGTCGGTAAGCTGGTGCCGCGCATGAAGCAGACGGCGGAGATTTTATATCTGCTCTACATTATGCTTACGGTGCTCAACATCGTGTTCCTGTTGATCGGGAAAATGCCGCTGTTCGATGCGGTCTGCACCGCCTTCGGCACGGCGGGAACCGGTGGTTTTGGAATAAAAAACGACAGTATTGCTGGTTACAGCCCGTATCTGCAAAATGTGTGTACGGTTTTCATGCTCCTGTTCGGCGTGAATTTCAGCTGTTATTACATGCTGATGCTGCGGCAGGTGAAAAGTGTGTTTAAGGATGAGGAGCTTCGCCTGTATATCGGTGCGGTGGTGGGCAGTACCGCGCTCATCGCTCTGAATCTGCGGGGCATGTATGACACGGTGGGAGAAACGATCCGCCATGCGGCGTTTCAGGTGGCGAGTATCGTCACTACCACCGGCTTTGCGACGACGGACTTTGACCTGTGGCCGACATTTTCAAAAACAATTCTGGTATGCCTGATGATGCTGGGGGCCTGTGCGGGCAGTACCGGAGGCGGTTTTAAATGCGGGCGCGCGCTGCTTGTATTTAAGGGACTGCGGCGCAGTGTGCGTGAGATCGTTCATCCCGGAAGGGTAGAGGTTGTGCGCGTCAACGGCCGCCCTATGGAAGAGAAGGTACTGGCGAACACGAATGCCTATCTGGCCGCGTACGCGCTGATTATCGTGTTCAGTTTTTTTGCCATATCCGTGGACGGGTTTTCCGTCACTACAAACCTGACTGCGGTGTTGTCCTGCTTTAACAATATCGGCCCGGGGCTGGAGGCGGTTGGTCCCACCTGCAATTTCGGGGACTTTAGTATTTTTTCAAAGCTGGTGCTGATTCTGGATATGCTGGCAGGGCGCCTTGAGATATTCCCGATTCTGATTCTGTTCTCGCGTACTACGTGGGGGAGAAGGTAGAGGAGGTAGTAGTTCAGCCCGCGCCATTCGAGGAGGCGCCTGCGGCGCTTTCCCGCTGCTGACGCATAACTTTGCTCATAAGACGGCGCTCACCTCATCGACTGTGAGACGTGCTCATTCATGCAAGCATGATTCGCCCATCTTAGAGTCGATGGCTGAACTGGCACAACAGATTATATTTTGTACAAAATACCAGTGGAAAATTTTTATTATCTCATGTATGATAAACATATAACAAAGTTTCGACAAAAAATATAGAGGGAGTGTAAAGAATGTACGCAGACGAAAATGTCATCAAAATCAAGCATGAAGTGCTCTACGAAGTGGCAAAACACGCATTTGCGGGAGATTTGGAGGAGACGAGAGACCACATTCCGATGGATCTGATTCCGGGACCTACACCGCAGTTCCGCTGTTGCGTGTACAAGGAACGCGAGATTATCCGCCAGCGTATTCGGCTTGCGGAGGGCAAGGCGCCGGGCATGGAGGATACCGGGAATGTCATTCAGGTAATCAGCTCCGCATGCGAGGATTGCCCGATTTCCAGCTATGTTGTGACGGACAACTGCCAGAACTGTATCGGAAAGGCTTGTATCAACGCCTGCAATTTCGGTGCGATTACCATTGGTGAGAAGCGTTCACACATCGATCCCAATAAATGCAAGGAGTGCGGCAAGTGTGCGAAGGCATGCCCGTACGGTGCGATTGCACATTTGAAGCGCCCCTGTAAGTTCAAATGTCCGGTGGATGCCATTACTTACAATGATCTTGGCATTTCCGTAATTGATGAGAAAAAGTGCATCCGCTGCGGCCAGTGTATCCACAGCTGTCCCTTCGGAGCGATTGGAACAAAGGCCTATATTGTGGATGTCATCCGCGCATTGAATGAGGGCAAGGAGGTTTACGCGATTCTTGCACCTGCGACGGAGGGCCAGTTCGGAGAGGGCATCACGATGCAGAGCTTCCGTGAGGCGGCAAAGAAGGTTGGTTTTGCGGATCTGATCGAGGCGGGTCTCGGCGGCGACATGACGACCTCCAGTGAGGCCGAGGAGTGGCTTGAGGCATACAAAAACGGTGAGAAGAAGACGACCAGCTGCTGCCCGGGCTTTGTAAATATGATCCGCAGTCACTATCCGGAGCTTTCCGACCGGATCTCCACGACGGTTTCTCCGATGTGTGCGGTCTCGCGTCTGGTCAAGGCGCAGCACCCGGGCGCGGTTACCGTGTTCGTGGGACCCTGTGTGGCAAAGAAATCGGAGGTTGTAGACCAGAAGATCGAGGGCAATGCAGATTTTGTGCTGACCTACAGCGAGCTGCGTGCGATTTTCCGCGCGAAGGAGGTTGTTCTTGAGCCGAAGGCAAATACCTATCAGGAGTCCTCGGTTTACGGCAAGCGTTACGGCAATGCGGGCGGTGTGACCGCTTCCGTACTGCAGTATATGAAGGAGACCAATCAGGAGTGCGATGCAAAGGTTTGTACGGTCAACGGTGCGGCTGACTGCAAGAAGGCGCTGCTGCTCATGAAGGTCGGCAGGCTGCCGGAGGATTTCATCGAGGGTATGGCATGCGAGGGTGGCTGCGTCGGCGGTCCCAGCCGTTTTGAAGAGATTGTCTCTGCGAAGAAGCGGCGTGACACACTGCTCTCCCAGGCGGACGACCGGACGATCACAGGCAATCTGAAAAATTATCCGATGGATTCGTTCTCAATGCATCGGGATCACGAGTAATATGGCTATACAGAGATAAAAAATGGAGATTCCCGGCGCTGACCGGGAATCTCCTTGTTATGTTATAAAGAGAGGAAATACCCTGCGGGTATACCTGTATGCCAGAAAGCAGGCGAAAGAGAGGAAAAGATAATGAAATTGATGATTATAAGGCACGGCGATCCGGATTATGTCAACGATTCACTGACCAAAAAGGGTTGGAGAGAAGCGGAGTTTTTATCGGAGTGGATCGGGGGAATTGATGTGAAAGCGTTTTATGTGTCACCTTTAGGCAGGGCGAAGGATACGGCAAAGCTCACGCTGGAAAAAATCGGGCGCACGGCAACGGAGTGTGCGTGGCTGCACGAATTTGATGCGCCGATTCATCGGCCGGACGTGACCCATAAAAAGATGATTCCGTGGGACTGGCTGCCCCAGGACTGGACAAAAGAGCCTTTGTTTTATGACTGTAACGGGTGGGCGGATCACCCGGTTATGGCTGAGAGCGATGTAAAGTCAAAGTATAACTGGGTGATCGAAAGCTTTGACGCGCTTTTGGCGGAGCATGGCTATGTGCGGGAGAAAAATTATTACCGCGCCCTCCGCGCAAACCGGGATACACTTGTATTTTTCTGCCATTTCGGGCTGGAGTGTGTGCTTTTAAGCCGTCTGCTTGACGTCTCTCCCATGGTGCTCTGGCATCATACCTGCGCCGCGCCAAGTTCTGTCACAACACTGGCGACGGAGGAGCGCAGGGAGGGGATCGCGCTGTTTCGGATGACGGGGTTTGGAGAGATCTCCCATTTGCGCGCCCATGGCGAGGAACCCTCATTTCAGGCGAGATTCTGCGAGACCTTTGACAGTGGGACAGAGCGGCATGACTGACGGTTCCACACAAATAAATGGAAAATGCGGTTGACAAACGGATACTATCGTGGTAGTATGATATAAACTACTGTAGTCTTATAGAAGGAAGCTTCCGAATGGAAATGAGGTGATGCGTATGAGTTTATTGCAGATGAGCATTAGCGGGGCAGTTCTGATTGCGGTGATCGCAGCTGTGAGGATGGTTGCAATCCGCTGGCTGCCAAAGCGGGTGTTTGTACTGCTCTGGGGCGTTGTACTTCTGCGGTTGCTTGTGCCGCTTTCCGTCCCCGCACGGATGAGCGTCTATTCGTTTGTGCCGGAAAAGACATTGACAGGCGCTGGGGTTTTCATGCCGTCCGCGGGGATCAGACCAGCAGGAGCAGAAGTGGCATCGGGGGAGAAGCCGGCTTTGGATGAAGGGATAAAAGAGGTCAGGAACACTTTTTTCGGTTTTGGGGTGCGTGAGCTTGTATGGCTGGCCGGTGTCCTGACTACTGCCGTGTTTTTTTTCGTATGCTATGTGCGCTGCCGGAGAGAGTTTGCTATGTCACTGCCTGTCAGCAATGCGTTTGCCGCGCATTGGCTGGAGGAACACAGGCGGTGGCGTGGCGTAGCGCTCAGGCAGTCGGATCAGATTGCGGCGCCTTTGACCTACGGCGTCTTTCGTCCGGTGATCATGATGCCGAAGCGGACCGATTGGGGCGACGAGGAACAGGTTTCCTGTGTACTTTGGCATGAGTACATCCATATCTGCCGCTTTGATGCACTCTGGAAGCTGGCAGCGGCTGCGGCGCTGTGCCTCCACTGGTTTAATCCGGCGGTGTGGGCGATGTATTTTTTACTCAACCGGGATATTGAGCTTTCCTGTGATGAATGCGTCGTGAGGAGACTCGGTGGGGATTCCAGAGCCGTGTACGCCCGGACGCTCATTGCGATGGAGGAAAAGAAGAGCGGGCTTCTACCGCTTTACAGCAATTTCAGCAGGAATGCGATTGAAGAGAGGATTAAGGAAATTATGAGAGCGAAAAAAATAACCGTGGGAATCACAATTGCAAGCGTGGCACTTATCGCTGTGATTGCAGGCGCCTTTGCGACCTCCGCAAAGGCGGATGATCAAAGAGACGCGGCTTCGCATGCCGCAGACGGAAGAGAGGCGCCGAGAGAAGGTGTTCTTACAGAGGATTCCGGTGAAGAGGAAGAGCCGGAGAATACAACGGCTGCCGAGTCCGGCAGGGCAAACAGGCAGAAGGATGCGGTGACAGGTGATTCCGGTGAGGCGAGTGGGACGGATGGCTCCGGTGATACAGAAGGGTCGGTCAAAAGGATGGTCTATGTGAAGGCGCTTGAGGGCGGGACGGCCACCTTTGACGAGATCGAGTGGGTCGTGGTTCCGGGTGTGCGGGCAGATGAGCTTGGGTTTACTGAGGACGATGCGCCAAGCGGTTTTGTCTGCTATAACGAGACCGTCCGGCTGGAGCAGCTTCCGGTGGCGGCGGACTGCGTCTGTACGATTCTGGACTGGGAAGCAGGATATGCGTCAAAAGAAGTCTCTCCGGAGGAATTTGAGCGGGTTCTTGCAGAGCGCGTGGAGTCGCTGGATGAGATCGCGGATCAGGAAGGATGGATGTGCATTCCTTATCATGTGACGGTGGAGGATGGACAGATTGTTGATATTCACGAGCAGTACGTGCCGTGATATACCCCGGAGGAAAGAGCCGGTTACCGTTCTCTGTGAACAGTAACCGGCTTTTTGGCAGAATTGTGCTGTGAGGGGAGCTGCGTTTCTTTGCCGTTTCGACTGCCGTGGGCGGGCCGGTTATGGCAAACCAAAATCCGTATTGAAAAGTGAAATGGGCTGGTCAACGTGCCGGCAGTTTGATACAATAAGAACAGCACATGTTCATGATTACAGAAAACGGAGGTCAGGTTATGAAAAGAAGGCTACAACAACTAAGCGCGGCACTGTGTATCGCCCTTACGCTTACATCCGTCATTCCGGCAAATTTTGTATTTGCTGCAACGGCTGCAAAGGAGGATGTCATATTTGCAGAGGACGGGGCGGATGATCCGGTTTTACCGGATGGCAGTGAAACGCCCGATGAGCCTGCGGTAAAGAAATCCACGGTGAAAAAGGCTTGGATCGTGGCGAAGAAAAAGGCGCGCGTTAACTGGACAAAGTCGAAGGGGGCGGACGGATACATTCTCTACCGCCGCACGGCGAATACGAAAAAGTGGACGAAGGTGGCGACACTTTACGGGGAAGGACAGACCTACGGGTATGATCCAAAGGTTGCAAAAAACACTTACTATTACACGGTAAAGGCATTTCGGAAAACGGATGGAAAAAATGCGTATGCGGATTTTGACCAGAAGGGCTTTAAGGTTACCTTTACAAAAAACACGACGAAACCCATTTCCGGTGAATATAAGAGCGGTTCCGTTTATGGGTCAAAGCTCAGCTCAAAACAGCTTTCCCAGGTCAAAACGGCGGTGCAGAAATTTTGCGACAGCTATATTACTTCTGACATGAGCGATGTGGAAAAGGTTTTGGCGGCGCAGATTTATATGGCACGCACTTGTGTTTATGCCGCGGACTGGTCAAAAAACGGGGCAAATACGGCATGGGGCTCTCTGGTATACAAAAATTCCGGCGGTTATCATGAGGCGCAGTGCTCCGGCTTTGCCAGAGGGATGAAGGCGCTCTGCGACGGCATAGAGGTGGACTGCCGTTACGTGCATGCGAATGCAAAGTCCTTAAATCCCAGCCATCAGTGGGTGGAGGTAAAAATCGGAAAGAAGTGGTATATCGTTGACCCGCAGGCCAATGCGTCTTCAGGATTTCTGGCGTTTTTCTTGTGCAGCGGGCAAACTTACACGGGGCGAAGCGGAATGACGTGGGATAAAGGCTCTTATCCCAAGGTTTCCAGCAAGGATTATCCCGCTGAGAAAATCAACGAAGCGTGGTATGGCTACAAAATTATGAAAGTATACAATAAGCTCTTTAAATAATCTGCTGCGGTTTCACTGTGACAATCATTTTTTGGCTGCCGGATGGGTCGTTCTCCGGCAGCTGTTTTTTTATGTTCGGGGGCGCGTAAGGAAATTTGCTGCCGGCGGCCCCGCACCAGCGGACAGATCGATATTTGCGCTGTTGTCAATAATCGCACCGGACGCAGCGTGCGCCCCCGCACGGCGGGCAGGCAGAACAATCTTTTTTGCCCGATTGCGGGACGGCTGTTTCGCCTGGTAAAAGAATGGCATTGCTTTCTTTCTGTGAAAAGGGTACAATAGGTGTCAACGACATGCCCGCAAGCGAGGCGAACGGGCGCTACAGCATAAAAGGAGGAAGGCTATGGTATTCAGAAGACGGAATAGAAAAGCAGCGTTTACGGAAGACTCGCCGGATATGGATCCGGGCGGCTCAGGAGGATATAGGAGGAAAAAGTTTTCCGGTGTGAAGCTGGGACGGAACATGCTTATTATTATTATTTTGCTTTTGCTGGTCTATGTCTGTGCGGGCAGCGTGTATTCTCTGAAGGAGAGTGAATATGCAGTCATCACAACCTTTGGCGTGCCTGCGGTGGTGGACGAGCCGGGTATTCATATCAAGGCGCCCATCGTGCAGCGGCTCGGACGGGTGCCAAAGACGATTAACGGCTTTACCATTGGCTATGACCGGGAGACCGACGAGTCCATCGATGCGGAATCCTTTATGATTACCCGTGATTACAATTTTGTAAACGTGGATTTTTATGTGGAATACCGGGTAACGGAGCCGATGAAATATCTTTACCGGTCAGAGAGTCCGGTGGAGATTTTGAAAAATCTGACACAGAGCTATATCCGTGACACGATTGGCCTTTATGATGTGGACAGCGTGATCACCACAGGAAAAAACGAGATTCAGGCGTCTATCAAAGAAAAGATCATCTCCCGGCTGGATACAGAGGACATCGGTATTCAGCTTGTGAATATCACGATTCAGGATGCGGAACCGCCGACGTCGGAGGTCATCGACGCGTTTAAGAACGTGGAGAATGCAAAACAGGGAAAGGAGACTTCCATCAACAAGGCGAATCAGAAGCGCAACGAGGAGATCCCTGCGGCCCGGGCAAAGGTGGACGAGACGTTAAAGACAGCGAACGCGAAGGCCCAGGAGCGCGTCAACGAGGCGAAGGGTCAGGTGGCCCGCTTAAATGAGCTGTTTGCGGAATATAAGAAATATCCGCTTATCACGAAGCAGCGTATGTTCTATGAGGCGATGGAGGAGATTTTGCCGGATATGAAGGTGATCATCACAAAGAGCGACGGCAGCACCCAGACGATGCTGCCCATAGAGAGCTTTGCAAATCTGGACCTTGGAAGCGGCGCGGATCAGACGGGAGGTAGTGAAGATGAAAAAGAGTAAAGGCGGAAAGATTCTGGTCATTTTGTTTGCGGCAGTGCTTCTTGTGCTCGGTGTATCCAGCATCGTTGTAACATATCCGAATGAGTATGCGGTTGTCAAACAGTTTGGAAAGATTGTGTCGATCCGGGAGTCGGCGGGGCTCAGCTTTAAGGTTCCGTTCATACAGCGGGTGGACAAGATTGAAAATGAGGTGCTGCTCTATGATCTTGCGGTGAGCGACGTGATGACAAAGGACAAAAAATCCATGATCGCGGACTGTTTTGCCCTCTGGCGTATCAATAACCCGCAGAAATACACCCAGACACTGAGCGCGCAGAAGAGCAACGCGGAGTACCGCATTAACACGATTGTCTATAACAGCCTGAAAAATGTGATCAGCTCCCTCTCGCAGGAGGAGGTCATCAGCGGGCGTGACGGCGAGCTGGCGGCGTCCATCAAGGCTAATATCGGAGACACGCTGGAGCAGTACGGCATCACGCTTCTGGCGGTGGAGACAAAATCTCTTGACCTTCCGGATGAGAACAAGTCGGCAGTTTACGAGCGCATGATTTCCGAGCGGAATAATATCGCAGCGACCTACAAGGCGGAGGGCGAAGAGGAGGCAAAGGAGATCTCAAACAACACGAAGGCGGAGATCACGGTCATGCAGTCCGAGGCGGATGCACAGGCGGAGGAGATCGTTGCCAAGGGTGAGTCAGAGTATATGCGGATTTTGAGCAATGCCTACAACAATAAGGAAAAGGCAGATTTTTACCTGTTTCTGCGGGCGCTGGACGCGGCGAAGGCGACAATGAAGGGTGACAATAAGACGTTGATTATCGATGAGACATCGCCGCTGGCAGACATCTTTTACGGATATGAGCCATAAAAGGGAAAGGAAAAAGGATGAACCAGATTGTCGGACAGATTTTTTCGGAGGTAAAAAAGATGATCTCCGGGAAGGATGACTGTATCGAAAAAGCCTTTGCGTCGATGCTGGCTGGCGGGCATATTTTGATCGAGGATGTTCCGGGTGTGGGTAAAACCACACTCGCGCTCGCCTTTTCGGCGGCAATGTCGCTGGAAAATCACCGGATGCAGTTTACACCGGATGTGCTTCCGGCTGATATTCTCGGATTTATGATGTACGATCAGGGGAAAGGCGGTTTTTTTTATCATGAGGGCGCCATCATGTGCAATTTGTTTCTTGCGGATGAAATCAACCGGACGTCCCCGAAAACCCAGTCGGCGCTGCTGGAGGTGATGGAGGAGAGCTGTGTGACGGTGGACGGTGTTTCCCATGCGCTGCCGGAGCCGTTTTTAGTCATGGCGACGGAAAACCCCAAGGGCAGTGCAGGCACGCAGCTTTTGCCGGAATCCCAGCTTGACCGTTTTATGATCCGCATGAGTATGGGCTACCCGGATTTTGACAGCGAGCTTTTGATCGCAAAGGGAAAGAGCAGCCGGGAGGGCGCGGGCCGTATCGAGCCGGTGGTGGATGCGGAGGGGCTTGTGCGGCTGCAGCGTGAGGCGGATCAGGTGTTTGTGCATGAGAGCATTTACGCGTACATCACAAAGCTGGTGACGGCGACGCGGGAGAATACATATATTGACCTCGGGGTCAGTCCCAGAGGGACGATTGCCTGCGTACGCATGGCCAAGGCCTGGGCGTATGTGAAGGGCAGGGATTATGTGCTGCCGGAGGACGCGGCGGATGTTTTCCCCGATGTGACGGCACACCGCATTGTGCTGAACACGAAGGCGCGTGTCGCAAAGCTGACGGCGGAGCAGGTGCTTGGAGAGATCCTGGCATCCGTTCCACGTCCGGCATCGTTTGAAAAAAGGTTACTGCCGGCTGGCGGCCGGGGAGTGAACCGCGACGAAAAAAGGCGGCCGCGCACAGGGACAGGGGCATGAGCCATATCATAGCGGCAGTGCTTTTCACGGGGCTGGTTTTTTATATAGCGGCGCTCTATGAAAGTGCGCAGCTTGCGCTTCTCGGATGCTGCATGGCAGGGCTTGTTCTGGCATCTTCTGCGCTGGTGGTTTATCGCCTGTGGGCAGTAGAGGTGAAGCTTTCGGGGGCGTTTGCCCTTGCGGAGGCAAATCAGCCGTTTTCGGTGCCCTTTGTTGTGCGGTCAGGGCGTCCGATGCTCGGGAAGGCACGGCTGCTTGTACAGATGGAGGTTCGTCGGCTCTGCGGCGGGCGCGTCAGCCGCACATGGGTGGAACTGGAAGCGCCGCATACGGGTGAGGTACATATGCGGCACCTGTTAAATCTGCGCTGTGCGGGAGGTTACGAATACCGCATGCGCCGTGTGCGCGTGTATGACTGGACAGGACTTATTTTTCTCGGGAGGAGCGTGACGGGGCGCCAGGTGACGCATCTTCTGCCTTCGGTTCACGAGGTCCCTATGAAGCTCTCTGCCTCTGTGCGGGGATTTTTTGGTGAGGCAGAGGTGTATGACGACCTGCGCGGCGGGCACGATCCTTCAGAGACGTTTCAGATCCGGGAATATATTCCGGGGGATAAGCTGCAAAATGTTCACTGGAAGCTGACGGCAAAGACAAACGAGCTGATGGTGAAAGAGCACAGTCAGCCAAAGGGCTGTCCGGTTGCCCTGCTGCTTGGCGCGCAGGCCGGGCATGAAGGGGATGAGCAGTTTGACCGCTTTTTACAGATTGCGGCCAGCCTCTCCTTTGCCCTGGCGGACGCAGAGTGCCCGCATATTGTGAGCTGGTATGACGGCGGGGAGGAACAGGCGGTGCGCATCCGGGTGGATGACGAAACGGATTTTTATGAATGGCAGCTATACTATATGGAGTCTGTCTCCGCAAAAAAAGGTGCGCGTGAAAATATCGAGGAGTGCTATATGCAGTCTTACCGCAGTCAGCCGCTGCTTCACCGGCTGCGGCTGGATGCGGATCTGAAACTGTATGTGGACGGGGCGCTTGTTTATGCATTTGCAAAAAACGGTGATACCGCAAAGGAACTGGGAGCACTGGAGCTGTATATATGAGACGTGGAATACGCTGGGAAAACCAAAAGGGAAAACGTGCGGGGCTTGGCGCGGGACGGGCCGGGGGCTGGTATCAGTGTCTGCTTTTGTTTGCCGGTGCTGCGCTTGCCATGTGTTCCGCATACATGCAGCTCATGGACTTATATCCGCAGTTTCGCAGTCTGGAGCTTTCGCAGGCGTATGTCTGGTA
This sequence comes from uncultured Lachnospiraceae bacterium, assembly GCA_949132985.1. Classification (GTDB taxonomy): domain Bacteria; phylum Bacillota; class Clostridia; order Lachnospirales; family Lachnospiraceae; genus W0P33-017. Next base: position 34,505 of record CASCGD010000010.1, on the reverse strand, counting down.
TGTATTGTGTGCGGCCGCGGTGCTCGCCCTCATTTACGGCAGCGGGAAGCTGAAATACTGGTGGCTTCGTCTGCTGCCTGCCCTGCCTCTTGGCTGGTGCTTTTTTCGCTATTACAAAGACCATCAGCTTCCTCTGGAGGACGGGAGTCTGTATATTGTGCGCTGCTATGCAGATGAGCTTGAGCGTTTCTTTCGGAAAAATTTCTTTTTACCGGGCGGCATCCGGGAGGAGGCACCGGGGGCATTTTTGTTCTGGAGCCTGCTTTTGCTGTGCGTTTTTTTCATTTTGGCGGCGGTATTGCGGTCGTCTCTTCTGATACTTTTGCTTCCGGGGAGCCTGCTGGCGGCGCATATTGCGGTGGGGAGGTCGCCGGGCTGGGGCAGCGTCTTTGTTTTGCTTGCCGCCGGTGTTTTGCTGGCTTCTCAGTGGAAGGCGGCGCCGGACCGATGGTATGTGCGCACGGCTCAGCTTGCCGGACTGTTATGTATCTGCATCATCACAAGCTTGGTGTGCGCGTCAATTCCCCGGCAGGTGGTTGGTATGCACAAGGGGATTCAGGCAAAGCAGCTCGCTCTTGAGGATGCGGCGCTGGCGCTCCCGGTGTGGGGACTTTTTGAGCGGCACGGCGTGGTGGATAATCACAGGCCGGGCACTACGGGGCGCGAGGTGCTTCGTGTGTGGCTCTCGGATCAGCCAACCGAAAATATCTACCTGAAAAACTATGCGGCATCACGCTATGCGGACGGGCGCTGGTCGCAGGATGCAGAGTCTTTTGCGGCAGCGGCCGGGGAGCAGGGGCTAACGGCTTCCGCGGCGGGCAGACAGCTTTTGTCCGGGGCATATGAGACGGCGGCGGATATATTTGGCAATGAAGAGGCGATCGATTTTTTGAGCAGCGGCGGGTGGAGCATGGCCAAGCCCGGGGAGTACAGCTATCGGGTGACGTGCAGAGATTTCGGGACAGGGGCGCCCCTTCCCTATGTGAGCACATTGCCGGAGCAGCTCTCCATGGATGGGGATGCGGCGGCGAAGCGCCCCTGGAATGTGAAGAGCTATGGCGGAAGCCTTATGATGGGCGGCAGGGCATCTGACCCGATCGCAGAGTACTTGCGGATGTACTATACGGCAAAGGAATGGATGCGGTATGCGGACAGCTATTTTGAATTGCTCTCCAGCAGTCAGTTCTTTGATTTTCCGGGTACCGGGGAGCCGTTGGAAGAAAAGGAGTATGAGTGGTATACGGATGTGGTGCATGACTGCTACTGTGTAAAGCCGGATAAGCCTTTTATCATGGATTTTATGGCTGAGCATGTGTATGACGGGAATTTTTGGGATGCTGAGCGCCTTTTTCTGGATTCCTTTTGGGAGAGCGGTCAGACGGATTCCCTGAATCACATGAGACTGACATGGGCATTGAATGTACAGCAGTGGATGCAGAGTTTTGGAGCTTACAGCCAGAGCCTTGATCCGCTGCCGGAGGGGGAGGACCCAATCGGCTATTTCCTGAGAACCTCCGAGCAGGGCTACTGTGTCCACTACGCGTCGGCGGCGGCGCTTATACTCCAGACCATCGGTGTCCCGGCCCGCTATGCCAGCGGTTATGTTGTATTTCCGTATGATTTTGAGAGGGCAAAGGACGGGGACGGCTATACGGCTCATGTTGTGGACAAGCGCGCGCATGCGTGGGTGGAAATCTACCTGGAGGGCTTTGGCTGGCTGCCGGTGGAGGTGACGCCGGGCTTTGCGGGCGGCGGAGAGCAGGATGCGGCGCAGGAAGGTGAGCACGAAGCGGCAGATCACAGGCAGAGCACTGACAATCAGCCCGAGGATCAGAATCAGAAGGAGCCGCAGGAGGAGGACAGCCGGCCTCTGGAGGAAAACAGACAGGAAAACCCGCAAAAGGCACAAACGGAAAAACCCGGCGGGCTGAGCCGGGAAATGCGGCTGGCACTTTACTGGCTTGCGGGTGCCGTGGCCGCAGCGCTTCTCGCGTATGTGTCCCTTTGCATTATGAGAAAGCGCGGGAAACAGCGTGAACAGCAGATTCGAAAATTACTCGAAGCCGGGCGCTATAACGAGGCGGCAAACAAGATGAACCGACATATTTACAGGCGGCTGCGCCGACGCGCGGCAGGCATTGGCGTAAAGGATGACGCAGGCTATCGGGACGCGCTGAAAAAGCTCGACGCAGGAGGGGACGCGGACGCATATATCCGCCTGGTGAAGCAGGCATACTTTTCGGATGCGGAGATGTGCGCAGAGGACGCGCTTTCTCTCTACGAAATGTATCGCGTATACCGGGGTGCGTTGCGGCGCAGAAAAACGCGCCCATAGTCGTGTACTGCCTGTCAGCCCAAAGAGCTGTAATAAAAAAGTACAGCAACTGGGCATCGGAGCCGTATGCTGTTTTGGCGTTAAATCAGCCAGAAAACATCGGTGGTGAATGCGGGAACCCAGTAACCAGCCGCCGGGGAATCAATGACCTGCTTGCGCATCAGCGCAATTCCTTGTATCGGAAGCGTCTCTTTGCTCGGGGAGAGTCGATTTCCTGGCGGCGTGACTTGCCACTACGTAATATTAAGAGGAACCAACCATGACAACAAACACAACCGCAGACCTTGAACAAAGCCTCCGCAAAAAATTCAAAAAACCCCTCTTCTCCAAATTCGCAAAGGCAATCAACACCTACAACCTTTTGCAGGAGGGCGACCGCGTAGCGGTGTGTATCTCGGGCGGCAAAGACTCGATGCTGATGGCAAAGCTCTTCCAGGAGCTAAAGCACCATCGCAAGTTTGAGTTTGGGCTGGAATTTTTGGTGATGGACCCGGGCTACCACGAAAAAAACCGGGAGATGATCGAACGCAACGCAGCGCTTTTGGATATTCCGATCACGCTTTTTACGTCGGATATTTTTGACTCGGTGTATCATATCGACAAAAATCCCTGCTATCTTTGTGCGCGGATGCGCAGGGGCTATCTCTACGCGAAAGCGAGGGAGCTGGGCTGCAACAAGATCGCGCTGGGGCACCATTATGACGACGTGATAGAAACAATTTTAATGGGTATGCTATACGGTGCACAGGTGCAGACGATGATGCCGAAGCTTCACAGCACGAATTTTGCAGGTATGGAGCTGATACGTCCGATGTATCTGATTCGTGAGGACGATATCCGGCACTGGCGGGATTACAATGGACTCCACTTTCTGCAGTGTGCGTGCCGCTTTACGGAGAACCGTGCGGATGTTTCCGCGGAGGAGCAGAATCATTCCGCGCGCATCGAGGTAAAAAAACTGATCGCCCGGTTGAAGGAGACCAATCCCTTTGTGGAGGCAAATATATTTAAGAGTGTGGAAAATGTGAATCTGAACACGCTGATCGCTTATAAGAAGGATGGTGTGACGCATCATTTTCTGGAGCATTACGATGATGTATAGCAGTGATAAGTATCAATCGGCTGCGCTGGACAGGGATGGCAGGCAAATGAGTGCTGGGGGAAGTTATTTTCTTTCAGGATAAATACTTATGCCGGAGGATGAAATGGCCGGCAAGGAGAAAAAGGAAGATATTCATATGGAACAGATAATGTTTGAGGAGCTGACAATTGACAGACGGGAATGGGTGGCAAAAAAGCTGTTGGAGGATGGGCGCAGGATGTGTGAGTACACCTTTGCGGGAAACTATGCGTGGAGCCGTTTTTTTGCGCTGCGGCTTGCGGTTTCCGGGGATGGAGCCTGCGGCATTTTCCGCTATGAGAGTGAGAACAGCGATGTTTACAGCTTTCCTTTCGGAGGGAGCGATGAGGATAAGCGCGCGCTGCTTGCGTATGTGATGTCCGCATGTGAAAAGGGCGGGAAGGTGCTGCGGCTTTCGCCGATTGCACGCGCTGACCATGAGCGTTTGCGGCGCTGGTTCCCGGGTGAGTTTTTATCTGGCGCAAACCGCGATTTGAGTGATTATATTTATGAGAGGGAGAAACTTGTGAAGCTCTCCGGCAAGAAATTTCATGGCAAGCGCAACCATATTGCCCGCTTTAAGGACGCCGGCGACTGGAGCTATGAGGAGGTTACGGACAGTAACCGCGCGGATGCCCGGGCGATGATGGAGCAGTGGAAGGAAAACAGAGGCGAGGAATGGAACATTGAGCTGGAACAGGAATTTTCCGCAATGATGACGGGGCTTTTGGAGATGGAGGCTCTGGGGCTTTCCGGTGGACTTTTGCGGAAAGCGGGAAGGGTTGTTGCACTCTCGTTGGGCGAGCCTTTGAACGATGATACATTTGTCGTTCATTTTGAGAAAGCGTTTGCGGATGTGCAGGGTGCATATCCAATGATCAACCAGCAGTTTGCCGAGCATGCGGCGGAAGGGTTTACCTATATAAATCGGGAGGAGGACACCGGAGACCCGGGCCTGCGCAAGGCGAAGCTCTCGTATCACCCCTTCAGGCTGGAAGAAAAGTATACGGCCGTAAGGAGCGAGGTCGTTTTTGCGGATCCGACGGATGATAAGACGCTGCGTCAGGTGTGCGAGCTGTGGCGGCGCTGCTTTGACGATGGAGATTTCTCGGAATTTTATATGAAGCGCCGGGCAGAGGCGAAAAATATGCTGCTCATTTACCGCGACGGCCGTCCGGTTTCTATGGCAAGCTTTTTGCCGGCAGTTTATGTGACGGAGCGGGGCGCGATTCCGGTTCGCTACACCTATGCGGTGGCGACGCTGCCTGAATACCGCAGGCAGGGTCTGGCAGAGAAAATTCTGATGTGTGCCGTCCGTCTTTGGGACGCGCCTTTGGTGCTCTCCCCCGCGGATGAGGGATTGTATCGCTATTATGAGAAAATGGGTTTTGTGCGCTGCTTCCGGGGTGAAAACGTGGGGGCACGCCTTGTGCCCGCAGGAAACTGTCGGTGGAATTTCTGTCTGGAAAAGGCAGAGGCAGGAGAATATGCCGCCCTTCGGAATGCATATTTCTCCGCTCATAGAAATGCATATCTGGCGTGGGACGAGCAAGCCGTTGCGTTTGCCTTCGAGATCAACGAGCGGGAGGGCGGGAAAAACAGGATTCTCGTGTCAGAGTCTGCGGCGGAGAAAAAGGAGCTTTTGATGTACAATGTGCAGGGGAAAGAGCTGGTCATTGTAGAGACGACGCTGAACGATGAGATGCTCTCGGGACTTTTGCCGGAGCTGTTTGCAGAAACCGGGACGAAGCGGGTGCGCTATGATATCCCTGGCGGAATGCTCCTTCTGCCGGAGCGGCTGAAGGGATTTGAGCTGCCGGGGGGAGGATATTTGAATTTAACACTTGCATAGTAACGGCGTTTGACAGGCAGAGATTTTCATGTTAATTTGAAATTAGGCTGCTGCGAGGGTCGTGAAAAAACACTTGTATCATGCCGGGAAGGTGCCCGGGGAAGGGGATTATGGCATATGCAAAAAACGGATGAAGATTTGCAGGCCGCGGACAGTACCGCATTTGTGATGATCAAAGGTGATATTACGAAAAACCATGATGTACAGGCAATCGTGAATGCCGCAAATACCAGTTTGCTCGGCGGAGGCGGTGTGGACGGCGCCATTCACCGGGCTGCCGGGCCGCAGCTTTTAGCGGAGTGCCGTACGTTAAACGGCTGTAAGACCGGAAAGGCGAAGATGACAAAAGCATACGACCTGCCCTGCGAATATGTGATCCATACGCCGGGACCGATCTGGAACGGCGGGAAATCACGGGAGCATGAATTGCTGGCGTCCTGCTATCAGTCCTGTCTGGAGCTGGCAGCGGCGCATGGCATACGAAGTGTTGCGTTTCCGTCCATCTCCACGGGAATCTATCATTTTCCGCTTGATAAGGCTGCGGAAATTGCGCTGAAAACGGCGAAAAATTTTGCTGCGGAGCATCCGGGAGCGCTGGACGTCATCAAATGGGTGCTTTTTGATGACCGGACGCTTGCGGCTTATGAGCGTGCGCTGGCGAAGCAGGAGTTTAAATAAGGGGCTGTCACATGAAGAAAAACATATACAGGATATCGTGTAGAAGAGGGAGTTAAACGAACGATATCTTGTATCATTTTTTTCATGTGACAGCCCGTTTTTGATCTGGCGGAAGCTTCTTTGGCTATGAAAAGCGCATTGTGTTTATTCGTGCAGAGCCTCTACCTTCTGCACCTTGATCATATTGGTCGTACCGGAATGACCCAGGGGCACGCCGGAGGTGATGACAACGATGTCATCCTCTGCGATGTGGCCCTTTTTCTGTGAGCACTCAACGGCATGATTGAACAGATCCAGCACATGGTGGCGCTCTTCCATGGCAATCGGCGTCACGCCCCAGGAAAGGTTTAACTGCCTGGACACCCGTGCGCTGGTCGTGCAGGCGATGATATCCGACTGCGGGCGGTAGCGGGAAATCATGCGCGCCGCGTAGCCGGATTTGGTGACGGTGAGGATTGCGCGTGCGCCAAGGTCAAGTGCGGTTGTGCAGGTTGCATGACAGATCGCGTCCGTGATGTCGGGATTCTCGTCCCGCTCGCTGGAAAAAAAGCGCTTTCGGTAATCGATATCCGCCTCCGTGCGCTCTGCAATGCGGGCCATCGCCTGGAGTGATTCCACCGGGTATAAGCCTGCGGCAGTCTCACCGGAGAGCATGATCGCGCTGGTGCCGTCGTAGATGGCGTTTGCCACATCTGTGACCTCCGCCCGGGTGGGGCGAGGATTTTTCATCATGGAATCCAGCATCTGTGTGGCGGTGATTACCTGTTTGCCGGCAGCGTAAACTTTTTTGATGATCATCTTCTGGATGATGGGCACTTCCTCCATGGGAATTTCCACACCCATATCGCCCCGGGCGATCATGATGCCGTCGGACACGTCAATGATTTCGTCAATGTGTTTCACGCCTTCGTCATTTTCGATCTTGGCGATAATCGAGATGCCTTCGCCGCCGTTTGGCTCTAAGAGCCGGCGGATCTGGAGTACGTCTTCCCTGGTGCGCACAAAGGATGCGGCGATGATGTCTATGTCCTGATCGATTCCGAACAGGATGTCTTCACGGTCTTTCTCGCTCATGTAAGGAAGAGAGAGGTGGACACCGGGGACGTTGATGCCCTTGTGGTTGCTGACAACACCGTCATTGTGCACCTCACAGACAATATCCGTGCCCCGGATGGCAGTGACCTCCATGGAGATCAGGCCGTCGTCCAGAAGAATAATCGTGCCGGGTGATACATCCTGATACAGCTGTGCACAGGTAATGCCGACGGAGGAGGCGTCACCCGGCTCATCGCTTGTGGTGAGGGTGAAGGTTTGTCCGCGGGTGAGCGCTGCCTTGCCGTCCTTAAAATTTTTCAGCCGGATTTCCGGTCCCTTGGTATCCAGCAGGATCGCTATGGGCATATCCTTTTCGGTGCGGATTTTTTTGACGCGGTCCATGCGTACCTTCTGTTCCTCGTGGGTACCGTGGGAAAAATTGAAGCGGGCAACATTCATGCCGCCGTCTATGAGCGCTTCAAGCACACGGTCGCTTTCTGTGGCAGGTCCCATGGTGCAGATAATTTTTGTCTTTCTCATATTTCCTCCTTTTTGTCATGTTTTTGACATTGAGGTATACCCGCAGGGTGCTTCCTCCTTTTTGTCATGTTTTTGACATTGAGGTATACCCGCAGGGTATTCCCTCCTCTTTTGCGTTGCTGTGCGAATTGTGTTTTCATCGGACAGCCGGGGTGCAAACAGTGATTATGACACATCGAACAGGATGTTCATGAATAAGTTTCTTTCTGCCTGCACAGTCTTATTATTATTATAAGATATGTAAATTTAAACGCAAGTAAAAGGAGAAAAAAATATGGATCAACAGGAAAGAAATTTTGTCAACCCACGGAAAATCGCGGTGATCGGATGTGGTTACGTGGGAGCTGCCTGTGCGTTTACGCTGATGCAGAGCGGGATGTTTTCGGAGATGGTTCTGATTGACAGGGATCAGGATCGGGCCGAGGGCGAAGCGATGGATATCAGCCACGGGATACCCTTTACGACACCGTCAAAGATTTATGCAGGTGATTACAGCGATATCGGGGATGCGGGAATCGTTGCGGTTACGGCGGGGGCAAACCAGAAGCCTGACGAGACAAGGCTCGATTTGGTACACAAAAACGTGAAAATATTTCAGACGATTATCCCGCAGATCAGAGATTCGGGCTTCGGCGGTATCCTGCTTATCGTTTCAAACCCGGTTGATATACTCACGTATGTGGCGCAGCGCATCTCCGGCTTCACGGAAAACCGCGTCATCGGCTCGGGAACCGTGCTCGACACGGCCAGACTTAAATATGCGGTGTCGCAGCATCTGACGGTGGACAGCAAAAGCGTACACGCGTTTATTGTCGGGGAGCACGGGGACAGCGAGATTGCGGCGTGGTCGGGTGCGAATGTCTCGGGTATTCCGCTGAATGATTTCTGCGAGCTGCGGGGGCATTATAAGCACAGCGAAAATACGGCGCGCATCGCCGAGGAGGTCAAAAACAGCGCCTACGAGATTATCGAGAGAAAAAAGGCGACCTATTTCGGAATTGCCATGTCCGTCAGACGTATCTGCCAGGTGATTCTGCACGACGAAAAATCGATTCTTCCAATTTCATCGATGATGTACGGCGAGTACGGGATTTCCGATGTGGCGCTCTCCATGCCTGCCATCCTCGGAAAGAACGGCGTGGAGACGAAGGTGCCGATTCCCCTAAGCACGCAGGAGCTGGCGAAGCTTAAGGAGTCGGCGTCGATGCTGCGGGATATTCTGGACGATGTGGGGATGTAAGTGCTGCAAGGCGTGCCTTGCGGTTACGACAAAAGGCGTATTCAAATGTTGGGAATGCTGTTTTGGGAAGAAGTGAATGATAATTATTTTGCGGCAGCCGGAGGGGTTCGTACCCTCCGGCTGTTTTGCATGATATGTGAAAAATTGACCATATAGTATAGATGCTATATAATGAGTTCATAAATAAAACCTCGGGAATGGAATTACATTTACAAACGGTTTTAAGAAGACACAGCAAATACCCAAAATGAGATGAAATTAGCAAAAATATGATAGAAAAGATTGTAACAGTTCAGCCTTCGGCTTCACTGTTACAAAAGATTTTCTCGAAAGGGGGAGGAGAGTATTGAAAAAAGATTTATTTGAAAATCTGACGGATGTTGGCGGGACAAGCGTAAAAAAGGCAGAAAGCGATTCTGCAAAAAAAGGATCCGTCCGGATGAAATGGGGCGCGCTGGCTGCGTGCGCCGCGGTGCTGGCTGTCGTCGCGGCTGCAGCGCTGCTGTGGCAGAGATCGGCTGCGGGAGGCGGCTATTCTTCGGGTGTTCTTAAGGTGATGGCGGCTTATCCCGAGCCGGTGGCGGCGGAAATGAGTCCCGAGGAATTTGTCGGGAACGAAGCATACTGGGGATGGCATAAAAGCTACTGGGGGCAGGCTTCGAAAACGGAAGCGCTGAGCGAAGAGATGAGCGGATATTATGGTTCTGTCATGGAAAAGCTGCTCGTGTCCGATGAAGGGAATACCGTCTGTTCGCCGCTTAACACGTACATCGCGTTTTCGATGCTGGCGGAGGTATCCGGCGGCAGCACAAGGCAGCAGATACTGGATATGCTCGGCGCATCGGATACGGAAGCACTGCAGAGGAATGTCTCAGAGCTGTGGAAGAGCAACTATGTAGATACGCCGGCGTTAAAGAGCCTTCTGGCAAATTCGCTTTGGCTGGATGACAGCCGCGATTACGAGGACGAAACGCTCGGGCGGCTGGCAAAACAATACTATGTCTCCTCATTCAGGGGCGTCCCCGGTTCAGATGAGATGAACAGGGCGCTGCGGGAATGGACAGACGCAAACACAGGAGGACTTCTCGGTGAATATACGAAGGAGATGTCGATTGACCCCGAGATGGTTCTCGAAATCATATCCACGATCTACTACAAGGCCGTGTGGGCTGACGAATTTTGGGCCGAAAAGACGGACAAGGCGGTGTTCCACGGCACGAAGGGCAATACGGACGTGGATATGATGCACCAGTCGGGCTCGAGGCGCGTCTACCGCACCGATACATTTACGGCGGTCGGACTGGGCTTAAGCGATAGCGGCGCGATGTATTTCTATCTTCCGGCGGTCGGTGTGGATGTGGAGACCCTCGTTTCTGACCCGGATCTGTTCAAGGCAGTCCGCTACGATGAGAATGACGCGAACTGGTTTTGGCCTCAGGTTAATCTGTCGATCCCAAGGTTTCAGGTTTCGAGCAGGACGGATCTTCTGGAAACCATCCGCCAGCTTGGCGTGACGGATGCGCTGGATCCCGGCCTGGCGGATTTTACGCCGCTTACGAAGGATGGGGACGGCCTCTTCCTTGGCGAGGCAGAACATGCGGCCATGATCGAGATCGACGAGCACGGCGTGACGGGGGCCGCCTATACGCAGATCGAGGAGGTCGGAGACGGTATTTCCGAGGAAGAAATCGATTTTGTGGCGGACCGGCCGTTTCTGTTTCTTGTAACCGGGAAGGACGGCGCGGTGCTTTTCTCCGGCATTGTCAGGGACATTGAGTGAAACGCATATTCGGTAAGGACATATGAAAAAAACAGCCATCAGAATGACAGCGAACGCAGTTCTGATGGCTGTTTTTTAAAGATAATCTGTCATCAATCACAAATTGCAAATCCGGCTATAAGGCTACAATTGAAACAACCTCATAACAAAGTACAGGACGGTAGACACAAAGAGCATAATCACAGTTACCGGTATGGTTCTGCGGAAAATATCGTTGATGGAGATGTGAAACTGTTCGGCACACAAAGAGATGCATATGTGTGTGGGACAGAGCTGGGAAGCCAGATGTCCAAGGCTGGCCAGATAGATCACCAGTGATATCGGCGCATATGTAACCGAAGCCGCCAGGGGAAAGATGGCAGGAACCATGGCAGTAAAGTTGCTGACAATTGACCCCACAAACACGATAAACCCATAGATCAGAAACAGGGGAACGGGCATATCCCCGTACGCTTCCAGAAGAGCGGCAGGCGCGCCGGCCGTCCCCAGAATATCCGTAAAGAGCAGAATCGTAATTACCATGAGCATCATGTTTTTGTTAAATGCGGTTTTCAGAAAATGTCCAAGCTCTTTTCCGCTGAATTTCTGCTGTATGAGGAAAAGTATCAGTGTAATGTATACGGACAGCGTTGTATTCAGGCGGAATACGAGAATGAACAAAATGATCAGGAAAATGGGCCACAGATTCAGGAGAATCTTTTTGAGCAGCCCGTTTTTTTCTGATTGTTCTTTTTGGAAGGCGCCTTTTATGTCTACAGGCCTCAGATACACAAAATATGGAACAATGATGTTAAAAAACGTATACGGAAGCATCAGGAGAAGAAAGAGCCATTCAGGCGTCCCGGTCACGGCGCACATGAGTATGACGTTTGTGTACACGGGAAGCAGCGCTTCCGGTATATGGCGAAAATAGGTGGTGATAAATGCCATCGTATCGTCCGGCATCATTCCTCTGTAGCGCTTCTGCAGCATGGAGCCGGCCATAAGCACGGCGGCCGGGGATGGTAAAAGCCCGCTCACCACCGGAGACACCACGCTTCCCAGTTTGGGATTGGAGGATAATCCGGTGATGCCCTCCTCGGCGTTTGTCAGCATGCAGCGCTCGTCCATGAGCTGCTGCAGGAGGATGAGCCCGTAGGTGATGAGCAGAAGCTCGATGCAGCTGTGTCCCAGAAGTGTGTGGAGCGCGCGGTCGCAGAAGACGGCGGGGGACATCCGGAAAACGACGGCAGCCATCAGGGAAGCAGCCAGGACTGCTCCCCACAGAGGAAATTTAAAACGTATAAGAATTACAATGAGTAAAAATACACTGCACAATTTTAATAAAACCATAGCGGTTCCCCCTCTTTTTTACAGCATGACATCGCCGGAGTTGGGGCCAAGCGTCTGGCCGGTGAAAAGATTTCCGTCCGGCTCGGCTGCTAAAAGCAGTGCGGAGGGAGCGACCTCTTCGGCCTCTCCAAAACGTCCCAGAGGGAGAGATGCAAGCTTTTCTTCCCGCCATTTGGGTGTGCAGCCGTTAAAGAAAAACGGGGTGGCCACAGGCCCGGGCGCGATGCAGTTGGCGGTCACGCCGCGCTTGCTGACTTCCCTTGCCAGGGATTTTGTGAATCCGATGATACCGGCTTTGGCAGCACTGTAATGTGCACTGCCAAAGCCGCCGATCTGGCCGAGCTGTGACGTGACATTGATGATTCTTCCGAATCCCTGCTTCAGCATAGGGGCGAGGGCGTAATGACAGCACAGAAAGATACTGCGAAGATTACAGGTGATCATACGGTCCCAGTCCTCAGAAGTCATGTCTTCTACGCAAACCTGGTGGTTGATTCCGGCGCTGCATACCAGGATATCAAGGGTTCCGAAAGTGTTGAGCGTGATACTTATCATATCTTTCACAGTCTCTTCGTCGCAGACGTCTCCCTGGCATAAGATGACCTTTGCATCATAGCTGTTTTCCAGCTCTTCTTTCAGCTTCTCGGCGTCCGCAGCATGATTGTGATAGTTAATGCAAAGATTTGCGCCTTCCTTCGCGTAAAGGCGGGCAATTTCCCGTCCGATTCCGGTAGAGCCTCCGGTAATAAGTGCAGTTTTTCCCGTTAATTTCATAGAATTCCCCTTTCATTTTGTAAGATAGAGTCCTGCGTACGACGCCATTATTATATAGCCTGAAAAGGGAAAGGTCAAGATAAAACGTTTTAATTGAGAAAAAATATTTGATAAAAAGTTTATCGGATTTTTCTTGTGCTTTTACGTACAATCAGCTTCAGGTCAAATTTGGAGACGACAGGGGGAGCATCCGGGTTTTCTGCGGCGTGAATTAAAATGCGCGTGGATTCTTTCCCCATCTCATAGATGGGCTGGCGGATTGTGGTCAGCGGGACGCTTAAGATACCGGAGACAAAATGATCGTCATATCCGATGACGGAGACGTCTGTTGGGACGGCCAGGCCGTATTTTTCCAGTCCGCAGTATACGCCGCAGGCCATCAGGTCGTTAAAGGCAAACACGGCGGTAAAATCCTTGTCGCTGAGATAATCTATACCGTCCAGGCCGGATGCGTAGGAGTAATTTCCGGTGTATACCAGCCCGTCGTCCCATGGAAGATTGTTGTCCTGAAAGGCTTTTTTGCAGCCGGAAAGGCGGCTCTGACTTCCTTCCAGGGAAGACGGACCGGTGATGAATGCGATTTTGCGGTGCCCGAGGGCGATCAGATGGCGGGTTGCCATGTATCCGCCCTTCTGGTGGTCGGAAATAACGGCATTGATGGGTTCCTTATAGGCGGTGAGATCCATCTGCACCAACGGGGTTTTCATGGACAGGATCAGTTCCCGGTTGGCGATGAAATCATTTTCATCGTCCTTTGACGGCGTTGCCACAAGCGCAATCCCGTCGACATTTTTGGTGAAAAGAGCTTCGATTGCCTGCCGTTCGCGGGTGGGGCTGTTGTTGGTTGAACAGAAAATCATATTCCATCCGCATTCTGCGCAGGCATCCTCCATCCCCTTTGCGTAGGTAGCGTAGTAGTCGTTTTGGATATCGGGGATGATCAGTCCGAGCGTGTAGCTGCGGTTGGTTCTTAAGCTGGCAGCGGCAGAGTTGGGGCGGTAGCCCATCTCCCGGGCGGTGGAGAGAATGCGTGCCCTGGTAGCTTCTGCGATGCGGGAAGGGCGGTTATTAAGGACGAGGGACACGGTGGCCGGAGATAATCCCGTGGCCTTTGCGATGTCTTTAATAGTGACTTTCATGATAACTCCTTTCAGTTTTCTGTCAATAAAACGAACCTTTGAGCTGATAAAAGTCTATCATATTTGTGAAAAAAATCAAATGAAAACAGAAATCAGGAGATGGCAGGGTGCTTATTGTGCAAAATGCATAAATAGCACCAAAAAAACTTGTATAATCATACAAAAACAACAATGCCATATTGACAAAACGTTATACCACATGCTAGTATTCAAGTGCATAGTTAAAACGATTTATCAAAACGCCGGCATACAAAGATAAATCGTTCGTCGAGTTTCAAAAAAATTAGGAAAGGTTTAACAAAATGACTGACAAGAGAAGAATTATTATCGACTGTGATCCGGGGCATGATGATGCGGTAGCTATCATGTTGGCGGCAAGGAATCCGAAGATTGAGCTTTTGGGGATTACAACAGTAAACGGAAACCAGACACTTGAGAAGGTGACCAGAAATGCACTGAACATTTGCCAATATTTAAATATTGACGTTCCGGTGTGCAAAGGCCTGGCAGGCCCGATTGTGAGAACGGCCCCGCCTGTGGAAGAACGTGTGCACGGAGATTCCGGTCTGGACGGTCCGGTGTTTGATCCGCTGACAAAGGAGCTGGATCCCAGACATGCGGTGGATTTTATTATCGAGACGGTTATGAATTCCGATCAGCCGGTTACGATGGTTCCGACAGGGCCTCTCAGCAACGTGGCCATGGCTATGAGAAAAGAGCCGAGAATACTGGAGAACATTGATGAGATTGTACTTATGGGCGGCGCATACCAGCATGGAAATGTAACGGCCGCGGCGGAGTTTAACATTTATGCGGATGCGGAAGCGGCGCATGTGGTATTCAGCTGCGGGGTGCCGGTTGTGATGATGGGACTTGACCTTACCAGACAGGCGCTTTGCTACCCCGAGGTAGTGGAAAGAATGTCCCATGTGAAGACGAAAGCCGGCAAGCTGTTTGTGGATCTGATGAATTTCTTCTGTATGACACAGAAGCGGACCTTTGGCTGGGAAGGCGGCCCGCTGCACGATCCTACAACAGTGGCGTATCTGATTGACCCGGACTGCATCGAGACAAAAGAGATGTTCACGGAGATTGACATCACCGGCGGACAGAGCCATGGAAGAACAAACTGTGATTTCTTTAACCTGAGAACGGACAAAGAAAAAAATTCAAAGGTTGCAGTAAAACTGAATGTGGAAAAATTTTGGGATATTGTGGAAGAAAACCTGAAACTCTATGATGAGCTGTAAATTGAAAATGAAAGGTAGGAGAAGGAGAAAATGAAGAAAACGTTATTGGCATTTTTACTGGCAGGTACGATGATATTTGGTTTTGCCGGCTGCGGAGGCGGCGAGGCGAAAAGCGACGCTTCGACAGAGACACCGACGGAGGAAGGCGATAAGGAAGCGTCAGAGGAAGGCGGGGAATCTGCAGAGGACGGGGACAAATTTAAAGTAGCCCTTATATACTCAGGATTTTTGGGAGATAAGTCCTTCAATGATCTGGCACATGCGGGCGCTGTAATGGCAGAGGAGCAGCTGGGAATTGAGTTTACCGAGCTTGAGTCCGGCGAGGCGGCAGACTGGGAAGCGAACTTTGTGGCAATGGCGGATGCAGGGTGTGATCTGGTTATCGGTGTATCTACTCAGTTCCTTGAGATCATGGAAAAGCATTGCCCGAATTATCCGGACACAAAATTTGCACTGATCGACGGAGTGAGCGAGGCCGGTGACAATGTGGCTTCCACGCTGTTTGCACAGAATGAAGGATCTTTCCTGGCAGGTGCTGCAGCGGCTATGTTCACGGAGAAGACAGATATTGAAGGCGTCAATGACAAAGCCATTATCGGATGGGTAGGCGGAATGGATATCCCGGTACTCCACGATTTTTATGCGGGGTATGAGCAGGGTGCAAAGTACATCAACCCTGATATCCAGATTCTTCAGTCCTTTGCAGGTACCTTCACCGACGCGCTCAAGGGCAAGGAGCTGGCTACGGCACAGATTGACCAGGGCGCAGACATCATTATGAATGTGGCAAACATCACCGGTATCGGGGCGATGGAGGCTGCTGCCGAGCAGGGCGCATATGCGATCGGAGTGGATACGAACCAGGATTCCCTGTATCCGGGACATATTCTGACATCCATGCAGAAAAATGTGGACAACTGTACGTTTCAGATTATTGAGTCGGCTGTGAATGACGAGTTCGAGGGCGGCACGGCAATTTACATGGATCTGGCGCACGACGGCGTAGGACTTTCTGATTTCTCCGTTATGAAGGAAGCTCTGGGCGACAAGTTCCCTCAGGATATTGTTGACAAGGTGGAAGAGCTGAAGGAGAAGATTGTAAGCGGCGAGATCGTAGTAGACTCTTATGAGGGCTATGGAAAACCGGAAAACTAAAAGATCATGATTCCTAATTTTTCGAAAATGGGGTGATTCGGGCCGGCCGGGGAGTTGTTCCCTGGCCGGTCCTGCAAAAAAGGAGGACAGGATGGCAGCAAAAGACGATTATATTGTTGAAATGTCAGATATTGATAAAAGCTTTCCGGCTGTTCACGCGGTAGATGGGGGACAATTTACTCTGCGAAGAGGTGAAATCCATTCCCTGATTGGAGAGAATGGAGCCGGAAAATCTACGATGATGAAGATGCTTTACGGGCTTTACCGACCGGATGGCGGAACGATTAAGATTAACGGGAAGGTAATGGAACATCTGACGCCCGGCATTTCCATCGGAGAGGGAATCGGTATGGTTCATCAGGAATTTATGCTGGTCAACGATCTGACCGTACTGGAAAATGTGATTTTGGGCTTCGAGCCAAAAAAGGGAGTTATCATCAATTTCGAGGAGTCCAGGGCCAGAATCAACAAGTATGTAGAAACCTATCACATGGATATCCAGCCGGATAAGCGGATTGATCAGATTTCGGTCGGAGAAGCGCAGCGCGTAGAAATTATCAAGACGCTTTACAGGGGCGCGAATGTGCTGATTCTGGATGAGCCGACAGCGGTACTGACGCCGCAGGAGTGCACGAAATTCTTTGAGATACTTCAGGAGCTGAGAAACGACGGCAAATCTATCGTGTTTATTTCTCATAAATTAAATGAGGTCATGGAAATTTCGGATCGGATTACGGTGATGAGAACCGGCAAATATATTGCAACGGTGAATAAAGAGGATACGAATACAACAGAGCTTGCCAAAATGATGGTGGGACGGGAAGTATTTTTGAGTATAGAGAAAGAAAAAGCGAATATCGGGGCGCCGATTCTGGAGCTGAAGGATATATGGACATCCGGGGAGAAGGAGCTGTCTAAAATCAGGGGAGTTTCCTTTGACGTCCGTGCAGGAGAGATTGTGGGAATTGCAGGTGTGGACGGAAACGGCCAGAGCGAACTGATTGAAGCGGTTGCCGGGCTGCGGAAGGTCGAAAAGGGACAGGTGATTCTGGATGGGCAGGATATTACGAACGATACGCCGTTTGAGGCCAGAAAGGCCGGGCTTACGCATATTCCGGAGGATCGAAATTTGAGGGGCTTAAACCGGGCGCTTTCGATCGAGGAAAATCTGGTTGCATGGCGCTTTGAGGAAAAGCCCTTTGCAACGGGAATCAACAGAAATAAAAAGGAGATTCGGAAATTTGCGGAAGATCTGATCGAAAAATTTGATATCCGCCCCACAGAGCCGACCGTTATCACCCAGTCCTTATCGGGAGGAAACGCGCAGAAAATAGTAGTGGCAAGAGAAGTGGATGCGGACGGGAAGCTTCTGATCGCATCTCAGCCCTCCCGCGGTGTTGACATCGGAGCCATCGAGTCGATTCGAAAGATTTTGAATGCGGTTAAAAAGGAAGGAAAAGGAATCCTGCTGGTTTCTGCGGATCTGGAGGAGGTACTGGCTCTTTCGGACCGTATTGTGGTGATGTATGAAGGCAGGATTATGGGGATTGTAGATTCCGAGGATGCCACATCAGATAACGTAGGGCTTTTGATGTTGGGTGAGAGACTGGATGAAAAAGAGAAGGAGGTATCCTGATTATGGCAGAGAAGAAAAATAATCCTTATATAACGCTGCTGCTGACGCTGCTGCTTTCCATGGTGGTGGGAGCAATTTTTATGCTCGTTTTGGGGTTTAAGCCCTTTGACGCATATGTACAGCTCTTTAAAGGCGCGTTTGTGGGAAAGGTAAATCTTGGCACGACGCTTCAGAAATTTGTGCCGATACTTTTGACCGGCGTGGGTTTTGCGGTGGCGAGCAAGGTCGGATGCTTTAATGCAGGTATCGAGGGCGAATTATATCTGGGGGCGATTACGGCTGCATGGGCAGGACATTACCTTCCGAAGATGCCTGCCTTCTTACATATTCTGGTCTGCCTGGTACTGGCTATGATCGTCGGCGCTTTGTGGGCGGCGATTCCGGCAATTTTAAAGGTGAAATGGGATGTCAATGAGATCTGCGTGTGTATCCTGTCAACCTACGTGGCGAAGTTTTTTACTTCATGGCTGTGCAACGGCCCGTTGAGCGCAAAGACGGGTATGCCTCAGACCCCGGCGGTTCATGAGAACATTATGCTCACGCAGATTATGAAGCCTAGTCAGGCAAACACCGGTCTTTTTATCGCGTTTATCGTGGTGGCGGCGGTGATCTGGCTTCTCTACAGATCCACGGTCGGGTACAAGTTTTTGACCGTAGGCTTAAACAGCGCCCACGCGGATTATATGGGAATCAATTCAAAGAAAGTGGTGATCCAGGGAATGATGCTCTCCGGTGCGCTTGGAGGTATTGCGGGCACCATTGAGGTTCTTGGGGTATACGGGTACTTTTTGGACAATTTCTCTTTGAATATTGCAAACGACGGTATGCTCTCATCGATGATTGTGTGGAATGACATTCGGCTGGTTCCGCTTATGGCGTTTTTTGTGGCTTCCTTAAAAGCGGGAGCGCTTTCCATGGAGCGCTTTGCCGGAGTTCCCAGGTCGATTGTGGATACGATTACTGCTATTTTCATTATTTTTGCAACGATGGAAACGCTGTTTCATTTTCTGTACAAAAAGAAAAAAACAAAGGAAGAAAAGGCGGCTATGACAATCAACGCAGCCCCTGCGGGTTCTGAAAAAGGAGGGAAAAAAGATGAATGACGTTTTTAATATAACACTGATTTATGCAACGATTCGTTCGGCGACTCCTATCTTGTTTGCGGCATTATGCGCGACAGTTACCCAGCAGGCGGATATTTTGAACATCGGTACGGAGGGGATTATGCTCACGTCTGCATTTGTGGCTGTGCTGACAAGCGTGACAACCGGTAGCTGGTTGATTGCGATTTTGATGGCGATTGTGAGCGGTATAGCCATCGCACTGATTATGGCCGTGGCAAATATCAGGTACAACGC
This sequence comes from uncultured Lachnospiraceae bacterium, assembly GCA_949132985.1. Classification (GTDB taxonomy): domain Bacteria; phylum Bacillota; class Clostridia; order Lachnospirales; family Lachnospiraceae; genus W0P33-017. The sequence continues at coordinate 15,281 of CASCGD010000010.1, read as the reverse complement.
GCACATCTGTGCCGCGGGTATTGCGGTCAACATGTTTGCGCTGGCGATTACGAAGTTTGGCCTGCAGCAGTTCCTCGGAACGGCGGGAACCTTCACGAGCCCTGACATCAAGGCAATTCCCAGAATCCACATTGCGGCGCTGGACGGCATTCCGGTTTTAAATGATATTTTTAACAACTGGTGTGTGACAGAGGTGTTCGGAATCGTAATGGTAATCGTTTTGTGGTTTCTGCTCTTTAAAACTGTCTGGGGCCTTCGCGTCCGCTGTGTGGGCCGTCTGCCTATGGCGGCGGAAACGGCAGGTATCAATGTGCGCCGTATGAAATACGAGGTTATGATTATCTCAGGCGTATTGGGCGGCCTGGCCGGCGCGCATCTGTCATTAGGATATTCCCAGATGTTTGCGGATAATATTACGAACGGACGCGGCTTCATGGGTGTGGCGGCAATGAATTTTGGAGGCATGAACCCGCTGCTTGTGTGGGTCGGCACGCTGATCTTTGGTTTTATTGACTCCGTGGGCGCAAGGCTTCAGGCCTATGGACTCCCGTCGCAGTTTATTTTAATGCTGCCCTACATCTTTACGATTGCGATTCTGGTTCTGGCAATGTGGAGAAAAGGACGGATGAACGAAAAGGCAAAGAGTGCGTTATAAGGCGGAAAGGAATATAGTTGCTATGGAAAAGAAGATCTGGGACCTGTTAATAAAAAATGGAACAATTGTAAACAGTACGGGCTCTTTCCAGGCTGACCTTGCCATCGCGAAGGATAAGATCGCGGCGGTGGGGCAGCTGGAGGAAGGCCTGGCGGAGCGTGTGATCCATGCAGACGGACGGCTTGTGATGCCGGGGATGATTGACAGCCACGCGCATCTGGAAACCGGAGTCGGAGAGTCCAAATCAAAGGATACCTATTACAGCGGCAGTATTGCCGCTGCATATGGGGGGACGACCTCATTCGTTGATTTTGCTTTTAACAATGAGGGGGAAAAACCGGCGGATTCCATGAAAAGAAAGCTGAAGGAAGCGAAAGGCAACAGTGTCCTGGATTATTCTTTCCATCCGTGCATAAACAGCATGGATGAGGAATCCCTGGGGGATATCCACCATTTTCTGAAAAACGGATTCCCCTCCATAAAGATGTTTACCGTGTACCGGGACAGTCTGATGCTGGAGAAGCAGGGGATTTATGAGGTCTTAAAGCTGGTGGCAAAGGAACAGGGGATTGCCCTGATTCATGCGGAGTGCGCGGACATGATCGAGCGAAAGATTGCGGACGCCATAAGCGCGGGAAAGACTCTGCCTAAGGACCATGCGGCCTGCCGACCTGTGATCTCGGAGCTTGAGGCAATGTACGGGGTGCTTGCAATGGCACGGGACACGAAGGCTCCGGTTATTTTTGCCCATATGACGACAGGAGAGAGCAGGGCGCTTCTGGAACGGACGGACGGGGCGAAGCTGTTTGCAGAGGTTTGCCCGCATTATCTGGTTCTGGACGAGGAGGTCTATGAAAGAGCGGACGGATATAATTTTATATGCAGTCCTCCCATACGTGGGGCGAAAGACCGGGAAAAACTGTGGGAGCTGGTATGCAGCGGGCATGTGCAGATGATTAACAGTGACCATACGGATTACCACTCGCGGCAGAAGAAAAAGTATGCGGACTATTTCCCGAAGGTGCCCAACGGCCTTCCGACGCTCGAGACGAGGGGAATGGTTTTCTTCTCGGAGGCGGTTGTCAAAAGAGGAATGAAGGCGGAACGCTTTGTGGAGCTGACCTCCGCAAATGCGGCAAAGCTGATGGGCGTCTATCCGGCAAAGGGCGTTTTAGCGCCGGGAAGCGATGCGGATGTGATCATTGTGAATCCGGAGTGCTCTTATACCATGCGGGCGGCGGATATGCATATGCAGACCGATTTCTGCCCGTATGAAGGGCTGGAGATGACGGGGAAAGTGGAATACACGATTGCCGGCGGAGAAGTTTTGATTGAAAACGGCGTTTACGCGGAAACAGGGCACAGGGGAAAACTGATAAAAAGAGGGAAACCCCGGCTTGATTTGATAGGATAAGGGAGGTGCGGCAAATGGACAAAAAAACCGTATTCCTGACCGGAGGCACAGGCTTTGTGGGCATGAATATTGCGCAGCGGATGCTGGCTGAGGGATGGGATGTGATACTGTACGCGAGAAAGGCGCCGGATGCTTCTTTTCTGGAAGAACTTAAGCAGCTTGCGGGCAGGCTGATCTTTGAGGCGGGAGACGTGCGGGACCAGGATCGAATGGAAGCGATTCTGGAGAAATACCAGGTGGATGATTTTGTGCACGGTGCGGCAATTACGCCGGACTATGAAATGGAGCGGAACCATCCGGCGGTGATACTGGATGTGAACTGCATGGGGCTTTTGCACGGCATGCTTGCGGCTGCGAATAAAGGGATCAGAAGGTTTCTCTACTTGGGTTCGATCTCGGCATACGGTTCTACGGCGTTTCAGGAGGGTGTGCTGGAGGAGGGGGTGAGTGCAGGAAATCCCCATTCTCTCTACGAACTCTCCAAGTTTACCGGAGAAAGGCTTGTTTTGCGCATAAAAGAGTTGTACAGTATGAATGCGTATGTGGCGCGGATCGGGGATGTGTATGGTCCCTGGGAGCGCTATACCGGTGTGAGAGGGCATATGAGCCTGATTTACCAGACGACGGCGGCGGCCATGAGAGGGGAATCTGTCATTCTGCCGAGGCCGTGTCTGCAGGACTGGGTCAGCGGGCCGGACATTGCGGGCGAGGTTCTGGCAGTTCTTCAGGCCAAAAAGCTAAACTACGACATATATCCTTTCTGCAGCGGAGAACGCTGGAGCCTGCTGGACTGGTGCAGGCTGCTTAAGGGGCGTTACCCGGAATTTTCTTATGAGCTGGCGGAAAAACCGCAGGAAGCGTCGATTCAGGTGAACCAGAGCAGGGACAATGCGCCGATGCGGATGGACCGGCTGTTTGAGGATACGGGGTATGCGCCGGCACAAAAGGACGCGGAAAGCGCATTTGCGTGCTATATGAAGTGGCTGGAGGAGCACCCGGGATTCTTAAAATAAATGAAACTGTTCAGAGCCAAGCTCGAAAATCCTGCGAATTTCCTCGCTTTGGCGTATCCGCCAAAGAAATTTGCAAAAATATAGCCATTCCTGCAAGCATGATGTCTATCTTTTATGCAAATTGCCTTGGCTCTGAACAGTTATGGTAAACGCAAAAAACCATTGCGTTTACTATATGCCTCTGGCAGGATGCGCACGGATGCACAGAGGAATTATTCCGCTTTGCGGCGTGCATCCGGCGCAGGAAACGAATCAAAAGGCAAGCGCTTTGTTCGTTTCCTATACAAAATAAAATTTTTGCGGAGAAAAGAATATGGATGATACGAAAAAAAAGAAAGTGATACTGGATGTGGATACCGGTTCGGACGACGCGGTAGCGATTATGCTGGCGGCGATGTCAAAGGAGCTGGATATTTTGGGTATTACAGTTACCTGGGGAAACCGTCCGGTGGACAACTGTGTGGAGAATACGCTTCGGGTACTGGAGCTTTTGGGCAGGGAGAAGGAGATACCCGTGTACAGGGGATGCCCGCAGCCCATGGTGCGCTATTTGACAAAGCAGAGAAATGCAGCGCTTGAGAAGGACGGAATCAGCATCGTGGAGGATGGAGTGGAGTACTCGGTACATCCGGCTTACCTGAATCTTCCGAAAGCAGCAGCAAGGGCGCAGCCAAAGCATGCGTGCAGTTTTTTGACAGAGACTTTGCTGGCTTCTGAGGAGAAAGTTACCGTCATTCCGGTAGGGCCGCCCACGAATATCGGGATGGCGTTTCGGATGGAACCGGCGATTGCAGATCACATTGAGGAAGTTGTCTTTATGGGCGGGGCCGTGGACATGGGGAATATTACACCCTGTGCGGAGGCAAATTTCTATCATGATCCGGAAGCCGCGAAAATTATTCTGGACAGCGGAGTGCCATGCCGTATTGTGGGGCTGAACGCTACGCATTCGGCAGAACTGAATCTGGACGATGCAAAGACTTTGAAAAAAATCGGAACGCCTGCTGCGGTATTTGCAGGGGAATTAATCGAAGTTCGGGTGGATGCCTTAAAGCGTATGGGCAATGGCAACGGGTATTCGGATGCGATTCATGACGCGCTGGCGGTGGCCTGCGTACTGGACCCGTCCGTAATTACGGACGAGCGGCTGCTGCGGTGCGATATCGACATCAATGGCGGGGCATCCGACGGGCAGCTGGTAGTTGACAGGCGCATGGGCAGCGAGCCGGATGAAAATGTAAAGAGCAGGGTCGTGATGAAGGCTGACAAGGAAAAATTCTTCGGGATGCTCTGCGAGCGGTTTCGAGGAGAAAGATAAAAATACATGCGTTTCGCACCGGATGATCAGGGGCAGTCTGCCTGATCGTCGGAAATACGCAAAAAATTTGAGAGGACAGGAGTTGGAAGGATGAAGATTGTCATATTAGACGGATATACGGAAAATCCGGGAGATTTGAGCTGGAAAGGGTTGGAGGAGCTGGGAGAGCTGACGGTTTATGACCGGACAAGTCTCACAGATGAACAGGAAATCATCGGGCGTATTGGCGATGCACAGATTGTGATTACAAACAAAACGCCGATTACAAGATCGGTCATAGATGCGTGTCCCGGTTTGAAATTTATTGCCGTGCTGGCGACCGGTTATAATATCGTTGACGTGGTCTATGCAAAAGAAAGAGGGATACCGGTTTCAAATGTTCCCGCGTACGGTACGGCATCTGTCAGCCAGTATGCGATTGCGCTGCTTCTGGAGGTCTGCCACCATATCGGCCATCACAGCAATGCTGTAAAGGAAGGGCGATGGACGGCCTGTGAGGATTTCTGTTTCTGGGATTATCCGCTTGTCGAGCTGGAAAAGAAAACGATGGGAATTATCGGCTTTGGACGAATCGGACAGGCTACGGGCCGTATTGCAAAGGCACTGGGTATGAAAGTGCTGGCATATGATGTGTGTCCGAATGAAACGGGGCGCGAGATTGGCGCGTATACGGATCTTGATACCCTGCTGGCTTCCTCGGATGTGGTTGCGCTGCACTGCAATCTGACAGCAGAAAACACCGGCTTTATCAATAAAGAAAGTATTGCAAAAATGAAGGATCATGTAATGATTCTGAACAATTCCCGCGGGCAGCTCATTGTGGAGCAGGATCTGGCGGACGCATTGAACCGGGGAAAGGTTGCGGCTGCGGCCCTTGATGTTGTTTCCACAGAACCGATTCGGGCAGACAATCCGTTGCTGAAGGCGAAAAACTGTCTGATCACACCGCATATTTCCTGGGCGCCTGTCGAAAGCCGGCAGAGGATCATGGATTGCAGCGTGGAGAATGTGAAAGCGTTTTTGAACGGAGCACCTGTGAACGTGGTGAACAAACAGATATGAAGAAATGTATGGTAATATCGGATTCCTTTAAGGGAACACTGACGAGTGTGGAAATTTGTAAAATTGCAGAAGAATCCTTTGCCCGGATTTTGCCGGACTGCGAACTGATTGCAATCCCGGCGGCGGACGGCGGAGAGGGAACGGTGGCGTGTTTTTTACATGCATGCGGAGCCGAGCCGGTGACAGTTGAAGTTTCCGGGCCGTTGTTTGAGTCGCTTCCTGCAACCTACGCGAGGCTGCAGGATAAAACGGCTGTCATTGAGATGGCTGCGGCTGCGGGGCTTCCCCTTGTGGAAGGGCGGGGGAATCCTGCCGTAACGACGACCTTTGGCGTGGGGCAGATGATTCGCCATGCGGTCGCATCCGGCAGCAGAAAAATTATACTCGGGCTTGGCGGAAGCGCCACGAATGACGGCGGCTGCGGCTGCGCCAGTGCGCTGGGCGTGCATTTTTTTGACGAGGACGGGAAGGAGTTCATCCCCACAGGGATTACGTTGGAAAAGATCGCGCATCTGGACATGGGGGAGTGCGGGGAGCTTCTGCGCGATGTAGAGATCTGCCTTATGTCGGATGTGGATAACCCGCTTTATGGGGAGCGCGGAGCGGCATGCGTTTTCGGACCGCAAAAGGGTGCGGATGCGGAAATGGTAGAGCTTCTTGACAGAAACCTGCGCGCCTTTTCGGATATTTTAGTGGAATACTGCGGCGAAGGCTGGATGAGAGGGGGAGCGGGAGCTGCCGGCGGAATGGGCGCCGGCTGCATGGCTCTGCTGCATGCAAACATGAGGTCCGGGATTGAAACTGTGCTGGAGATGACGGGGTTTGATGAACTGCTAGAGGGCTGCGATCTCGTGATTACCGGGGAAGGTCAGATTGACCGGCAGAGCATGGGAGGCAAACTGATCAGCGGGATTTTAAAGCACACGGTAAAGAAAGCGGTTCCGACGGTTGCACTGGTCGGTTCGATTGCGGAGGATTTGGAAGAGCTTCCCTATGAGGCGGGCCTTACGGCGGTATTCAGCATTAACCGCCGGCCTGAGGCATTTAAAAATTCGAGATTAAAAAGTCATGAAAATTATCAGAGGACACTGGAAGATATTTTGCGTCTTTTAAATATGGTCAGCTAACGGCAAAACTTACGGAAAATTTGCCGCAGAACGATTTTTCCCGGGATGATGCTAAAAGACAGAGGATTTATCCCCCGGATGTTTCGCAACAAATCCTTTCCTTTTCCGGGCAGGCATGATAAAATAAACCGAAAGGACAAGGATTTGTTACAGTAAAAGGGGCAAAAAATGAGAAAAAACGAGAATCTCCAGATCATATTTTACAGGGCAGCCATACTCATGGAGATGCTGCTGGCGGGCTGCATTCTGCTTATGATACTGATTCTTACAGGGGTTATGCTGGCAGACTATTTTGCCGATGTGAAGTCACTGTATTATGATGATGCGTTTGAAAATTTTCTGCGGAAAATATTGTCGTTTGCAATCGGCATCGAGTTTGTAAAAATGTTAGTCCAGCACAGGCCGGAAAATGTGATTGATGTGCTGATTTTTGCCATCTCGAGACAAATGATCGTGGAGCATACGGGTATCATAGAGATGCTCTTAAGAATTGTCGGAATCGGTCTGCTCTTTGCAATTCAGAAGTTTTTAATTGCAAAAACGAAGGTGACCGATGGGGGAGGAATGAACCATTATATTTGTGAGAGTGAGGACGAGGACGGGTGAACGGAAATACGGAAAAGGTCTTGACAACCTTTTCCATCTCATGTATGTTAATTTCATAAAAGGACAGATCGGCTTGTAACTTCTCCGAAGGCTTTCCCGAAAATTCTTTTAAGGATTTTTGGCGCGGTTTCGGGGATTTTTTTGTTTTCAGAAGTATTTTTATGAGGAGGTTCATAAATGAAAGGCTATCAGACTTTGTTTGGAAAAGATGTGCAAAATTATCTGTATCCGTTTTTCTGGCAGCACGGGGAGAGCCATGAGGTACTCGGCGGATACGTTGATAAAATCCACCGGTCGGGCATGCATGCGCTTTGCATTGAGGCCAGGCCCCACCCGGATTTTGTGGGTGAAAAGTGGTGGTCGGACGTGGACTGCATTTTGTCTGAGGCGAAAAAAAGGGAGATGAAGCTGTGGATTCTGGACGACTCCCATTTCCCCACGGGCTATGCAAACGGAAAAATCAAGGCGGAGTATCCTCAGTACTTAAAGAAATATATCAACTGCCGCCGCTATGATGTGCAGGGGCCGCTTTCGCAGGCACGCATCGATCTTCGCCTTCTGAAAGGACGTATCTGGGAAAAGCCGGAGGAGGATATCGAGGTGGTCGGTGTCTTTATGGCAGCGCGCACGCAGTTTGGAGCGGGCGACCCGATCGATGCGGGGACGCTGACGGATATCACGCGAAAGATGCGCATGGAGGACCGTCTGCTCACGGTGGACATCCCGGCGGGGGCGCACAGCATTTTTGTGGTTTTTGCGACGGGCAAGGGAGCGGAGCAGGCGACAGAGGATTATCTGAATCCGCTTGTGCGGGAGGCAACACAGGTTTTAATCGACGAGGTGTACGAGCCGCACTATGCACATTACGGGGCCGAGTTTGGAAAAACGATTATGGGCTTTTTCTCGGATGAGCCGCGATTTGGAAATGCCAAGGGGACACAGTGCGCCATCGGGACGGATATGCCGCTGCCCTGGCGGGACGGTCTGGAGGCGGAGCTTGGATTTGCACGGAAATATCTGCCGCTTTTGTGGACGGAAGGAACGGGGAAGGAGTCTGAGATCCGTTTTCGGTACATGGATGTGGTCACTGCGCTGTACAATGAAAATTTTACGGAAGTGCTGGGCAGCTGGTGCAGTGCCCACGGTGTACTTTACCTGGGACATACGATTGAGGACAACGGCGCTCACGCGCGGCTCGGCTACGGCACGGGGCACTATTTCCGGGGGCAGCAGGGGATGCATGTGGCGGGCATTGATGTGATCGGGACGCAGATTGTCCCCGGAATGAACTATCATCACGACGCGTTCAGCACAGGAGGCAGCGACGGGGAATTTTATCATTATGCGCTTGCAAAACTGGCGGCATCGGCGGCACACCTCGACCCGCTAAAGGGCGGACGGGCGATGTGCGAGGCGTTTGGCGCTTACGGCTGGAATGAGGGCTTAAAGGCCATGAAGTGGATTGCGGATGCGCTGATGGTGCGTGGAATCAACTATATCGTTCCCCACGCCTTTAATCCGAACAAGTTTCCGGACTGGGACTGCCCGCCCCATTTTTACGCCCACGGCAACAACCCGCAGTTCCGCTACTTTCCTGTGCTGAGCGATTACATGAACCGCGTCATGTCGATCTTCCGGGGCGGGGATTATCCGGCAAAGGCCGGTTTGTTCTACCCGGCGGAGACGGAGTGGGCGGGCGCGTATATGCCCGTGGAAAAGCCGTGCCGCGTGCTGACGGAGCACCAGATTTCGTTTGATATCGTTTCGCGGGATTATCTGAAGGAGGCCGTCTTTGAGGAGGGCTGTTACCGGATCAACGGTCATGCGTTTGAGGTGCTCATTCTTCCGGCAGGAAAATGCCTGCCGGGGGATCTCGTTCCGGTTTTGGCGCAGATGGCAGCAAGAAACGTCCGCGTGATCTTTTTAGAGGAGCTGCCGTCGGTTATTTTAGGGGACTGCGACGATATGCTGTGGGAGAAGGTGAGAGCGGCATCGGCGTGTGTATCCTTAGAGGAGCTCGGCGCGTATCTGGGCGACTGCCGGGCGCTGGCGACGGAAAGTGTTCAAAGGGATCTGGCCGTCGGGGAGTATGTGCGGGACACAAAGCATATTTATATGCTGTTCAATGAGAGTGTGGAACGGACGCTGTCGATGGATATCCGCTGGCCGAAGGGATCGGTCTATCGCTATGACGCGTGGACGGATACGCTTTTGGGTGACGGCTCGTCCCGAGTGGAGCTGACGCCGTACGAGTCCCGGATCTATATCGTGTCGGAGGAGGCGCTTGCCGTGCCGGAGGGGACGTCTGCCTTGTCGGAAGGATTGCCTGCTTTGGCGAAGGAAGCGTCTGCCGTGCCGGAGCAAAAAACTGCTGCTGCGCAGGTTATCGCTGACGCAATGGGCGGATCGGGGCGCAGGGAGAGTGTTCCCCTGCCGGAAAAATGGACGGTGCGCTTCGCGGACAGCTTTGCCTACCCGGATTTTAAGGAAATGATTGCTCTGGATGGGCCGGGCTTCGTTCAGAATGTGAAGGGGTTTGAGACAAAGGCCGGGACGGCGCAGTTTGCCTGCGAGCTGGAGCTTCCTAAGGTGGGATATGCGCTTCTGGATCTCGGGAATGTGTACGAGACGGCGGAGGTGTTTGTGAACGGGATGTCGGCGGGCGTAAAATTGTGCAGGCCCTACGTGTTTGATTTGACACCGCTTTTGAAGGTGGGTAAAAACCGGCTGGCAATCGAGGTCACAAACACGCTCGGGACAACGGTGCGGGATGCCTTAAGCCACTACTTGCCCATGGAACCTTTCGGCATTGAAGGACCTGTCAGGTTAACGGTGGAAAACCGGTTGCCGGCTGCCACGTAGCCGATGACAAAAACAGCCGTAAAATGCAAAAAGGCATTGACATTGCCCTGATTTTAAGGTATGTTTAAATACATGAAAGAAAGACATAGGTTTGTGACTTCAGAACTTCTTTGAAGGCTTTCCCGAAAATTCTTTTTAGTTTTTTTGGTGTGCCTGAGAAGAAGTTTTTTGTGTCCGGAATAGATTTGTAATTTCAGAACTTCTTCGAGGGCTTTCCCGAAAATTCTTTTTAGTTTTTCGGTGCGCCTGAGAAGAAGTTTTTTTGCGTCACGCACAAGCATGACACAAAGAAGGAAACACCCTGCGGGTATACCTGAATGTCAGAGATATGACAATAAGAAGGAAACACCCTGCGGGTATACCTGAATGTCAAAGATATGACAATAAGAAGGAAACACCCTGCGGGTATACCTGAATGTCAGAGATACGATGAAAAGGAGGAGAAGAACATGCTGAATTTTTTTAAGAAGGAGAAGGAAGAGTTTAAAATTCTCTCTCCCGTTGACGGTGAGCTGATTCCTCTGGCAAAGGTGCCGGATGAGGTGTTCTCACAGAAGATCATGGGGGACGGGTTTGCCGTTACACCCAGCGGCACAACGGTTGTTGCACCCTTAAGCGGAACGGCGGCAAGCGTTTTTCCGACGGGTCATGCGGTCGGCATCCAGACAAAGGACGGCATCGAGTGCATCGTCCACATCGGACTTGATACGGTGGAATTAAACGGTGAGGGCTTCACGCCGCTCATTAAGCAGGGAGATAAGGTGAAGGCGGGAGATCCGATTGTACGCTTTGAACGGGAAGCCATCGCGCAGAAGGGCTACAACCTGGTGACGATGGTCGTATTTCCGTCGGGTTACGAGAAGGAGTTTGATCTTGGGCAAAAAAGAGTGACAGCTGGAGAAAGGCTGGTATAGCGATGAAGCAGGCGTTTAATCCATATTTACCGAGCTGGGAATACGTGCCCGACGGCGAGCCTCACGTTTTTGGCGGCCGGGTGTACATATACGGCTCCCACGACCGCTTTGGCGGCACGACGTACTGCATGGAGCCTTATGTGTGCTGGTCGGCTCCGGTGGACGATCTCTCCGACTGGACATACCACGGCGTGATCTACACCGGCGAGGGAGACGCGTTAAACGATACCGGGAAACGCCTGATGTTTGCCCCGGATGTGGCCAAGTACGGAGGAAAGTATTATCTTTTTTACGGGCTGGACAGTTCGATCGCCATCTCGGTGGCAGTGAGCAATCGTCCCGAGGGGCCGTACACATTCTACGGCAACGTGCACCACAGGGACGGGCAGATCCTCGGCTTAAGGGAAGGAGATGCGCAGCAGTTCGACCCCGGCATCTTTGTCGACGACGACGGTGAGATCTACCTGTATTCCGGCTTTTCCACGACGCCGGAGGTGGCAAAGCGCATCCGCAGAAAGATGGGAGACAAAGCGGACAGTCTGAACGTTTCCACCTGGGGAAACTGGGTCGTCAGGCTTGAGCCGGATATGCTGACATTGAAGAGCGAGCCGGTGCGGCTGCTGCCGGGCGTCTCGAATTCCGCCGGCACGGGCTTTGAGGGACATGAGTTTTTCGAGGCCTCGTCGATGCGCAAATTTAACGGAACGTATTATGCCGTCTATTCCAGCGTGCAGGGCCATGAGCTGTGCTATGCCATGTCGGATCACCCCGACCGGGGCTTTGTGTACGGAGGAGTGCTCCACTCCAACGGAAATCTGGGGATCAGCGACGAGCCGCTGTACTATTACGCGAATAACCACGGCTCCCTGGTCGAGATCAACGGCAGCTACTACGTGTTCGGGCACCGTCACACGCACTATTCGCAGTATCAGAGGCAGGGTGTGGCGGAACGGCTCACGATGCGGGCGGACGGAACCTTTGCGCAGGCGGAAATGACCTCCTGCGGCTTAAACGGCAAACCTCTGGCCGGAACCGGGGAATACCCGGCCTATATTGCCTGTGTCCTGCAGTCCGGGAGCGGCGCGTGCAAGGCGGATAGGTCCATCGACCGCGCGGTGCATCCGGCCGTCACGCAGGACGAAACAAAGGAGGCCTGTATCACGAACCTGATGGACGGCGCAGTCGCGGGCTTTAAATACTTCGACCTGCGGGGGCTGACGCGTGTCGGTGTAACGGTAAAGGCGAAGGAAGCCGCTGTGCTCTCGGTTCGGACCGAGCCGGACGGAGCGGACATAGCCGAGATTTCTATTGAGCCGTGCAGGGATTGGACGGAGTTTTCGGCGGCGGCAGACGCGGCGGACGGGAAGGCAGCGCTGTATTTTATCTATCACGGGAAGGGAGCGCTTTCCTTCCGGGAGTTTACATTAAATTAGTCAGATTAAGATTACCTGCAGACGATCAGAGGGAAAACATGAAAGTCATTCGGAATATCAACAATAACGTGGCGGTTTGCCTGGACGACAACAATCGCGAGCTGATCGCGTTTGGAAAGGGCATCGGCTTTCAGAAAGCACCCTATGAGATACCGCTCTCACGCATCGACCGGACTTACTACAATCTGGATAAGCACTACATCGCCCTGCTGGACGATCTGCCGGAGGACGTTCTCGACGTCAGCTATGAGATCGTGCAAAAGGGGAGCGAGTATCTGAACGTTACGTTCAGCCGGGTGTTCTGGTTTTCGCTGTGCGACCACATCCATTTCGCCATCGAAAACGCGAAAAAGGGGATCGTGCTGAACAATCCGCTGCTCAACGAGATCCGCCACCTGTATGAGAAGGAGATGCGCCTCGGAAGATGGGCCGTCAGGCATATTGAAATACGGCTTTCGGTCCGGCTCCCGCAGAGTGAGGCGGGAAATATCGCGATGCATTTCATCAACGCGGTACACCAGACCGGACAGAAAGCGGAAAAAGACGATATGGAGCGCTTTGTGGAGGATATCACGGATATCATTGAGAGCGACCGAAACATCATCGTCGACCGAAACGATTTCAGCTATTCTCGTTTCGTGACGCATCTTAAATTTTTGTTGAAGCGTTCGAGCAAGATCAGTGAGTCGCAGTCCGAGATTGAAAAGATGTACGACGAGATATGCGGCGAGCTTCCGCAGCTGGAGGGACTGATCGGGAAGATCAAGGAATATATCACGAATGTTTTGCAAACGCAGCCGGGAAAGGAAGAGCTGTTGTATCTGATGCTCCACATTAACCGGCTCTGCGAGAGAGACGGGTTATAGCCCGTAAGAAGACCCTGGCCGATGCGGGACGGGATGGCGCGCACCCGTTCCGATGGTATAAGAATGAAAGAAAAAATTGAGGAGGAAAAGCTATGGCAAAGTATACTGATTTTTGCAGCCAGATACTTGAAAAAGTCGGCGGAAAGGACAACATTTCCGGCGCAGTTCACTGTATGACGCGGCTTCGCATCAACTTAAAGGATGAGTCGAAGGTGGATATCAATGAGGTAAAGGGAATTAAGGGTGTTTTGGGAGCGCAGTTCTCGGGCGGACAGTTCCAGATTATCATCGGGCAGCACGTATCGGAGGTTTATCCCGAGTTCTGCTCAATGGCCGGTATCGGGGCGGCTGCGGCCATCGATGAAAATCTCGACAGGGAGCCGTTTGACATTAAAAAGGTTCCGTCGAAGATGCTGGACTACATATCCGGTTCCATTGCGCCGATACTTCCTATTATGATGGGCGCCGGCTTCTTTAAAATGTTTTACGCGATTCTTGGCCCGGATATGCTGAATGTGATGGCGAACGAGTCGTCGCTCATGCAGACGCTCTACATCGTCGGTAATGCGGGATTTTATTTCATGCCCGTCTTCATCGCATGGGGCGCGGCAAAGAAGCTGAACACGAGCATACCGCTTTCATTGCTGCTCGGCTGTCTGCTCATTGACCCGAACATTATCAATATCGTGGTGGCGGAGGAGCCGTTCAGTATTTACGGCTTTATACCGATGCAGCTCAACAACTACACGCAGTCGGTGCTGCCGTCTCTTCTGACCGTTTGGGCGCTAAGCTATGTGTTCCGGTTCTTTGACAAGCATGTGCCCAGATCAATCAAAATTATCGGCGTTCCGTTCTGCACGGTTGTAATTATGGTTCCGCTCATGTTCTGTGCCCTTGCGCCGGTTGGAAACTGGATCGGTATGCTTTTATCCGGCTTCTTTAGCGGTCTCTACAATATTGCCGGGCCTCTGGCTATCGCGCTGATCGCGGCGTTCTGGCCCTTCATGGTTGCCACGGGGATGCACATCGCGGTTATCCAGATTGCGCTGTTAAATCTCACGTCGATGGGCTACGACCCGATCGTGCTGGCAGGCTCCAACATCGCAAACTACGCGCTGATGGGTATGACCGTCGCTTACTTCCTGCGCACGAAGGGTGAGGAGAAGCAGATGGCGAGTGCGAACGTAGTCACGCTGATTGTGGGCGGTATCTCCGAGCCGACACTGTTCGGTATTCTGCTGCGCAACAAGCAGGCGATGGCCTGCCAGATCATCGGCGGCTTTATCGGCGGACTTGTGGGCGGTATTTTGGGCGTCGCGGTTTACACGATGGGCGCTTCCAACTTCCTGACCGTTTTGCAGTATGCAGGCGGCCCCGGTGAGAACTTTATCAAGGCGTGCATCGCCTGTGTGGTTGCGTTTGTGGCATCGCTGGTTGTCGGCATCGTCATTGGCTTTGGCGGCGGCGCGGGCCTGAAAAATTTCAAGGGCAAAAAGGCGAAGTAATCGGCTGCCTGCAGCAGGGCAGTATGTAAATTTTCGATAATCTGATAATCTGAAAGGGGAAGGGTTCGAGTGATTCGGACCTTTCCTTAATATATAAGTACAGGAATATATAAGCACAGGAGGAAGGAGGTTTTGACGATGCAGACTGTAGAGTGCTATCGTGCGGCGGTGCTCACCTTTGAGAGCAAAAAAAGCTATGAGAACCCGTTTTTGGACTGCACGGTCACGGCGGAATTCAGAGGGCCGGCGGGAGCATGCATCGTCCGCGAGGCGTACTGGGACGGCGGGCAGATTTACCGGGTGTCCTTTGCGCCCGTCGCCACGGGCGTGTGGGAGTATATTTTGACGGCTCCGAAGGATTCGGGGCTGAATGGCGCCTGCGGTCAGATCGAATGCGTTCCCTATACCGGGGAGCTGGCGATCTACCGACACGGATTTTTGAAGGTCAGCCCGGACAAACGCTATTTTACTTATGCGGACGGAACGCCGTTTTTCTGGCTCGGGGA
>CASCGD010000009.1 GCA_949132985.1 uncultured Lachnospiraceae bacterium | reverse complement strand
AATGGAGGCATGAGTATATGACGTTGTTGATGCGAGACCAGGAGAATGTGGAAAAAGGTGAGGAACTGATGTTTGCTTTAATGCAGAAATTGGTGGCAGACAAACGATTTAGTGAAATAGAGAGAATAAAAGATGATAAGGATTATCGCCTGATATTATACAGGGAATATCACATTATCTAAGAGCAGGCGCATAATAGGGCAGAGCATTTCAAGTGTTCTGCCCTGTTTGACAGAATAATATAGAGTCATTTTTCGCACTTGAGTATGTTATGGAGAGCCGTATCATAAGTGAGGCTTTGAGATTGCACAGAAATCGTCCTGTTGTAATTTGCCGGAGGACTGTGTATAATTTTTGTATGGAGAGTCGAGATAAACATATGATATACATTTTCACTGCTTTATACTGCGAAGCAAAAAACCTGATCAGGCAGTTCCATTTGACCAAAAACCCCGAAAATACGCGTTTTCAGGAGTTTTATAATGAGAAATCCGGTGTTCGGCTCACCGTCACCGGGGTCGGCGGGACCGCCGCGGCCACCGCGGTGGGCAGTATCTGTACGGCTTACCCTCCGGCGGAGGACGATCTGCTTGTGAATATCGGAACCTGCGCGTACATACGGAGCGCAGACGGACAGCAGTCGTCGTTCCGGGATCGAGAGGGTATTTTTCTTTGCAATCAGATTACGGAACAGACGACGGGCAGAAGCTTTTATCCCGACATGCTCTACCGTCACGAGTTTCAGGAAGCATCGATTGTGACGGGCATGAGTCCGTGGAACGCGGGTGTTGATCGTGTGGTGGGCAGAGATGCCGGGTGTGATAAATCAGAGGATGGCCTTGCGGGATGCGATCGAGCAGGGACTGGCGATGCCGGATGTGACAAAAACAGATATGGCGGTGCAAAGCTTCATCATGCGAAAACCGGGGCACTCTATGATATGGAGGCGGCCGCAGTCTATCAGTCGGGCGCATATTTTTTCGGCCCTCATCAGATGGCGTTTTTGAAGATCGTCTCCGATTTCGGGACGGCGGAAGGGGTATCTCACGGGCAGGTGGAATCCTTGATGGAAATGAACGGGGACAAGCTGCTTGCTTTTATCGGGCGATTGCGGGTCATCTCGGATTATGCCGGGGAAAGTGATGTGCGTTTGACCTGCGGGGATAAGGCGGTCGAAACGCTCTGCCGGGATTTGCACTGCTCGCGGGCCATGCGTGATTCCTTAAAGCAGCATCTTCACTATCTGGCGCTCGCGGGAGCGGACGTCTGTCTGCTCATTCAGAATTTATATAAGGAAGGGTTTGTCCCGTGCAGGGACAGACGGGAGGGGAAACTGTGCCTTGAACAGCTTAAACAAACACTTTTTTAACCCGTTTTTTTCACATATCTACGTAGAGACAGCCGTTTTGGAACATCCGCGCACGCGGTGTATTCTCTCGAAATTTCCGGATGCAAACGTCATTGAGATCAGACATTACAAGGATGTGTTCTGCCGCAGCAGACAGCGCAGCACGTGGCAGCATCGGTCACAAAAGCTGATTCTGGCGGCGAAACAGGGAACACTTGTCTATGAGGGTGCACCGGTGTGCCAGAGCTTTGGCAACCGGTATTTTTACTATGTATCTTGTGCCATGAACTGCGTGTTTGACTGCGAATACTGCTATCTGAAGGGGATGTATCCCTCCGGGAATATTGTGATCTTTGTGAATCTTGAGGATATTTTTGCGGAAGCAGAGCGGCTTTTGCAGGCGCATCCTCTATATCTGTGCGTCTCCTACGACACGGATTTGCCGGCGCTTGAGCACATCGCGGGATATGTGCGGGAATGGTGCAAATTTGCCGCAGTACATGAGAATTTAAAGCTGGAAATACGGACAAAATGTGCAGATACGGCACTATTTGAACAGACCGGGCCCCATCCAAACGTGATCTATGCGTTTACGCTGTCGCCGCAGGCTCTGATCGATGCCTACGAGCGCCAGACCCCTGCGCTTTCGAAGCGGCTCTTATGCGCTGCGGCGCTGCTTCGGACGGGTGCTCCGGTGCGGCTTTGCTTTGACCCGATGATCTATGTGCCCGGGTGGAAAGATCATTATGCGCAGATGCTAAAACAGGTGTACGACGCCGTTGACATGGACAAAGTTGTGGACGTGAGCGTCGGGACGTTTCGAATTTCCCGGGATTATCTGAAACATATGCGCAAGCAGGAGAAGAATTCGGCGGTTCTCTGGTTTCCGTTTCAGTGTGACAATGGTTACTGTCATTATCCCGCCCCGCTGATGGAGGAGATGGAGCGTTTCCTCACCGGGCGGCTCGCCGAAAAAGTTTCAAAGGAGAAAATTTTTCGATGGAAGATATAAAAAAGCGGGCGGCCATCCTAACCGGAGCCTCTTCCGGTATCGGTTGTGCCATCAGTCAAAGGCTTACCGCGCTGGGATACGAGGTATTCGGTATCGGAAGACATTTTAAAGAAGCGGCATCCTTTGATGACCCCTCATTTCATCCAATCGTCTGCGATGTGATGGACACGCAAAAGCTCTGCGGGTGTGTGAAAATGATCGCGGCAGAGTGGCCGGTGCACGTACTCGTGAACAATGCGGGTGTCGGGTATTACGGGCTGCACGAGGAGCTAAACCCGCAGAAAATCCGGGAGCTTGTGCGGACAAACCTGGAAGCACCGATGATTTTGACACAGCAGCTCTTGCGGCACCTGAAGAAACAAAAGGGCTATGTTATCAACGTTTCCTCTGTGACGGCAGGCGCGTCCAATCCCCACGGATGTGCCTACGGCGCGACAAAGGCGGGACTTTCGAGCTTTTCCCGCAGCCTTTTTGACGAGACGCGCAAATACGGGGTAAAGGCTGTGACGATTTCGCCAGACATGACGGACACGGCGTTGTACCGAAACGCGGATTTTGCGACGGGAGATGAGCCGGAATCGTACCTGCTGCCAAAGGAGGTGGCGGATGCCGTGGAATATGTGCTGGCGCAGCGCGACGGTCTGGTGGTGACCGAGCTTGCGCTGAGACCTCAGCTTCACCGCATAAAAAGAAAGAGCAATCAACAAATTTCCGGTAAATAACGTTGAATCCGTGTCTGTTTTTAAATATGGCCGGGCCCTCACGCATGATTTTGATTTTTTGTCATAAGATACACTATGACGAGAAAACATCGAGCAAACAAAAACAATCAAATACCGGAGCGCGGGAGTCGGCTGGCCGATGGAATCGGACTGCCCAGGGACGTTTCCTGCGGGGCGGCGATTATTACCGTGAGCGGCAGGCGGGAGCTGGTGGTAGAAAACTATAAGGGCATCGTTTCCTACGACGACGAATGCATCTGCATCCAGACGAAGGACTGTAAGGTCACGGTGTCCGGGTGCCGGCTGAAAGTGGACTATTACACCAATGAGGAGATGAAAATCGTGGGATTGATTCATCAAATCTGCTATGAGGTGTGAGTCATGCTGCTTTCCATTGTAAAATTTCTCCAGGGCTACATGCATGTCACCCTGACGGGCCGGGCAAAGGAGCGTTTTCTGAACCTGTGCTGTAAAAAAAATATTTTAATCTGGAACCTCGTGCCGAACAAAGAAGCCGGAGGCTTTGACTTCTGTATCAGCCTGAAAGGCTTTCGCTCCTCAAAGGAGCTTTTAAAAAAGACCCACACAAACCTGAAAATCCGTAAAAAATGCGGGCTTCCGTTTCTGATGCACCGCTACCGCGCCAGAAAGCTGTTCGCCCTCGGCATTTTTCTGTGCATCCTGCTTTTGTTCGGGTGCTCGCGGTACGTGTGGAAGATTGAGGTAAACGGCACTTCAAGCCTCTCGGAGGACATGATCCTCACATGGCTGGAGGCGCAGGAGAAAAGCTTTGGAACAAAAAAAAGCGAAATTGATTGCGCCGCGCTGGAGGCCGCACTGCGCAGCGATTACGACGTTGTAGCGTGGACGTCGGTAAAGCTGGAGGGAACGAAGCTCACAGTCGATATTCAGGAGAGTCTGCCGCAGGACGAAAAAAAGGCAGATCTGCCGCAGGAGGGAGCGTGGGATATCGTCGCGTCGGAAGATGCGACCATTGCTTCGATCTATACGAGGCAGGGCACGCCGATGGTGGAAAAGGGTGCAAAGGTTTCAAAGGGAGCAGTTCTTATTTCCGGCAGGCTGGATATCATGGACGACAACGGGGAGGTGGCTAACAGCCGTTACGTCGTCTCGGACGGGGACGTGACCGGGACCGTAAAGCGCACCTGGGAAAATGAGATTCCCCGCACGTATCAGAAAAAGGACTACACCGGGGAGACGGAAACTTCCTACACGCTGCAGTTTGGCAGCTTTCGTCTGCCGATAAAGCCCGAAAAAGCAGCATACAGCGCCTGTGAGACGATGGTGAAGGACTATCAGCTGGAAATTTTGAAAAATCTTTACCTCCCGGTGCATTTGCTGAAAACAACCCGAAAAGCCTATGTTTACAAGGATGCAACCTATACAAAAGACGAGGTGGAGGCCTTGGCAAAGGAGGGCTGGGAGTCATTTTTGGAAAATTTCACGCAAAAAGGGCTTCCAATCATAGTAAAAAATGTTAAAATAGATACGGATGAGACAAAATGCAGTATTCGCGGAAGCTTAAAAGCGGAGGTTCCGCTTGTCACATACGCACCGACAGAGCGGGTCCGGGAGACGGAGGAACTACAGGAGACAAAATAATGGCATTGACAGAACTTGCATTTGATTTACCGGCGGATCATATGGCGAATGTGTTCGGCCAGTTTGATGATCATATGAAAAAAATAGAGCGCGCACTGAATGTGACGGTTGTCGTTCGGGACGGAACGGTAAAGCTTCTGGGGGATGGCGGCGCCGCGCAGTGCGCCGCCCATGTGTTTGAGCAGCTTTTAGCCCTCTCGGTGCGCGGTAATACCATTACGGAACAGAACGTGGATTACGTTCTGGAGCTTGCGAGGGAAAAGCAGCAGACGTCGATCGTGGAGATCGATGAGGACCTGATCTGCCATACCACAAACGGAAAGCCCATCAAGCCAAAGACATTTGGACAGAAGGCTTATGTAGACGCGATCCGCAAGGAGATGATTGTGTTTGGCACCGGGCCTGCGGGCACCGGGAAGACCTATCTCGCCATGGCAATGGCGATCACCGCCTTCAAAAACGAGTCGGTGGGGCGCATCATTCTTACTCGCCCGGCTATCGAGGCGGGAGAGAAGCTGGGATTTCTGCCCGGCGACCTGCAGAGCAAAATCGACCCGTATCTGCGGCCGCTCTATGACGCGCTCTATCAGATCATGGGTGCGGAGAGCTTTGCAAAAAATTCGGAAAAAGGGCTGATCGAGGTGGCTCCGCTGGCCTATATGCGCGGGCGCACTCTGGACAATGCATTCATTATTCTTGACGAGGCGCAGAACACGACGCCCGCCCAGATGAAAATGTTTCTGACGCGCATCGGTTTTGGCTCGAAGGTGGTTATCACCGGCGATGCGACCCAGAAGGATCTGCCCCCAGGCGCAAAGAGCGGACTGGACGTAGCGCTTCGGGTGTTAAAAAATGTGGAGGGCATCGTATCCTGTGAGCTGACGAGCAAGGATGTGGTGCGGCATCCACTGGTACAAAAGATTGTAAATGCCTACGATGAATATGAAAAAAAATTATCGCAAAAAGAGAAAAAGAAAGCCTCTTTAGGAAGACAGAGGAGTAAGAGCCTATGAGTGAGACCGGATTTTCCGCGAAGCGCGTGTCAAAAATGGTATTGATGCTGCTGGTCTCTGTGGTCCTGCCCGTTGCAGGCGGATTCTTTCACCAAACGCGGCTGGCGCATATCATCATATGGGTTTTTATCAGTCTGATGTTTTTCCTGTGCTTTATCATTTACCTGGAACACGAGCGGATATGCAAAACGATGACCATGGGCCTTAGTAATGATTACTCGCTGCTGGCCTTTGTGTACCTCGTCTGTCTGCTGCTCTCATGCGCTCTGTCGTTTCTGCCGGTCTACTGGGCGCCGGTGCTCATCGTGAGTGCGATCTGCAACGCCGCGTTCCGTACCCGCATGGGGCTTGTGCTGGCGATATATTTTGCTCTGCTGACCGCTCTGTTTTCCGGGGGCGGCGGATACGTGGTCACGGCATACGTTCTGATGTCCATGACAGGTGTGTTTTTTGTGGAGCTTTTTTTGCACGAGGAGCTTCGCATTTGGGTAGATATTTTGGTACTTGCCATGTCGTCGGTCATACCGACCTGCTGCAATTACCTGGAATATCATTATCTGAACGGCTACACGCTGCTGGCGGCGCTGGCGGGAAGCTTTGTGTCGCTTTTGGCATTACGGCTGACGCCAAAGCTGCGCAACCGTGATAGTGTAACCGAGACCATCAGCCTGGATACGATCATGGATGAGAGCTTTCACCTGCGAAAAGAGATCGAGCGCTATTCCACCGTGGATTACAACCATGCCCTCAAGACCTCAAATGTGGCCAAACGGCTGGCACAGGTGCTTGGCGTAGACGAAAAGCTGGCAAGGGCGGGAGGCTTTTACTACCGCGTCGGAAAGCTTGAGGGGGAACCTTTCATCGAAAACGGCGTGCAGCTTGCCCAGAACAATTGCTTTTCGGAGCGGCTCGTGGCGATACTGGCGGAGTACAACGGCGTGAACAGGCGGCCGAGCTTTACCGAGAGCGCAATCGTGCAGATTGCAGACATGATTGTCACAAAGTTTGATTTGTTGGACAAGGATACCTTTTCCTCGGGCTGGAACCGGGAAATCGTGATCTATCAGACGATGAATGAGAAATCGGCGGAGGGTCTCTACGACGAGTCCGGGCTGTCCATGAACCAGTTTCTCACGATTCGCGAGGCACTTGTAAAGGAGGAGCTTTTGTAGTGACGATTCTGACAGAGTGGGAAACAAAGATTTCCTTTGATTTTGACGCGGAAGCGCTGGCAGAGCAGGTGATTATTGCCGCATGTGAGGCGGAGGGCTGTCCCTATGAGATACAGGTAAACCTGACCTTCACGGACAATGATGGAATCCACGGGATCAACCGTTTGCACCGGGGGATCGACGCCCCCACGGATGTGCTGTCCTTTCCGATGCAAAACCTAGATACGCCGGCGGATTTTTCCCGTGTGGAGGAGTGTGTGGAAGAGAATTTTGATCCTGACACGGGGGAGCTTTTGCTGGGCGACATTGTGGTGAGCACGCAGAAGGCAAAGGAACAGGCTGAGTCTTACGGGCACAGTGAAAAGCGGGAGCTTGCCTTTTTGATTTTACATAGCATGCTGCATCTCTTTGGCTATGACCATGAGACGGAGGCGGAGCGTGAGGAAATGGAGGCGCGTCAGCGCGCTGTTTTGGACGGCCTTGGCATCACGCGCTCTGACGGATAAAACAGAAGGAAGGTACAAAACATATGAGAAAGAAAATGGCGAAAGCTGCTATGATTGCACTGACCGCGTCGCTGCTGTTTGGCTGCGGTAAAAAGGAGGAGGAAGCGCCGGACATCGTGGATCTGACTGTTCCGCCGGTGGAAGAGGTAGCAGAAGAAGAACCGGAACAAAAGCCCGAGCCGGAACCGGAAGATACCCATGAGGGGGAGGCAAGAAGCCTTCTGACCGGGGAATGGGTGCCCGAGGAGAACGTCACAAAACGCCCGGTTGCGATTATGTTCGGAAATACTACGGACGCGCTGCCGCAGTACGGAATCGGCGAGGCGGACGTACTCTACGAGTGTCTTGTGGAGGGCGGTCTGACCCGTCTCATGGGGATTTTTGATGACTATACCGATGCGCAAAAATACGGCTCCGTGCGAAGCTGCCGTCTGTACTACGCACATATTGCAAAAGAGTACGATGCCATTTATTCACATTACGGCCAGGCCGACATCGCGAAAAGTTATCTGAACAGTGACGCCATCGACAACTTAAACGGTCTTGACGGCGCGGTGGAGAGCGTGATGTATTACCGCTCCAGCGATCGCAGGGCGCCTCATAACGTGTTTACGACTCCGGACGGCATCACTGCGGGTATTGACAAAAAGAGCTACCGGACCGAGTATGCTGACGGCTATGCGGGACATTTTGCGTTTTTTGACGGGGATGAGCCGATGGAACTGAACGGAAGCGGGGCGGCGGTTATGAAGACACCCTACAAGAGCAGTAAAACCTGGTTTGTCTATGACGAGGCGACAGGCACATACAAGCGCTTCCAGTATCAGAAAGAGCACATCGACGGCGAAAACGGCAATCAGCTGGCTTTTACGAACGTCATTTTCCAGTTTGTGCCGGGCCGGGTTATTGACGGCAAGGGCCGTATGGAGTTTGACACGGTTGGAAACGGAACCGGAAAATATTTTACCGGCGGAAAATATGTGGATATCACCTGGAGCAAAGCGGATTTGGGTTCGCCCTCGCTGTTTTATGACGGCAACGGCGACCAGCTTGCGATGAATCCCGGTAAAACCTGCATATGTATTATTACAACAGATTCTGCTGATAATATCGGTATCTATGAGACAGAAGATGCGTTTCGCGCATCGTAGAACTGGCCTGGTGGATGAGAAGGATAAATTTGTTTTATGGAACAGAAACGTAGCAGAACACGCAGACAACCAAATAATTCCGGCTTTTTAGTGCAGGGCTCGATTCTTGCGGTGGCATCGATTTTAAGCCGCATCATCGGCCTGCTTTACCGCGGGCCGCTGACATCCATTATCGGTGATCTTGGAAACGATTACTACAGCACGGCCTTTGAGATTTATTCCCTGCTGCTTTTGATCTCATCCATGAGCCTTCCTCTGGCCGTCTCAAAGATGGTGTCGGCCCGTGTGTCACAGGGACGGGTGAGGGATGCTTACCGGGTGTTTAAGGCAGCGCTTGGCTTTGCCGTGATAAGCGGCGCGCTGGCGGGACTCGCCGTGTTCTTCTTTTCAGATTTTTTTGCAGAGCTTTTGAAGACGCCATTTTGCGTATTTGCCCTCCGCGTGCTGTCGCCGACTCTCTTTATCGTTGCGGTGCTGGGCGTTATCCGCGGCTTTTTCCAGGGACTTGGAACGATGATGCCAAGCGCGGTATCCCAGATCGTCGAGCAGGTGATCAACGCTGTGGTCAGCGTGGCTGCCGCGTATTATCTCTTTGCCTACGGCTCGAAGATCGGGGCTGTGCTCGGGGATGAGAAGGAGTACAGTGCGGCCTACGGTGCAGCGGGCGGAACACTTGGAACCGGAGCGGGAGCCGTCGCCGGGCTTTTCTTTGTGCTGTTCGTATTTGTTGTCTACAAGCGGGTGCTCAGACGAAAGCTGCGCAGAGACCGGGGCAATTCGAGGGAGTCATATGGAACCATTTTAAAAGTACTTCTTTTGACGGTCATTCCGGTGCTGCTCTCCACGACGCTCTACAATCTCAGCGCCATTGTGGATCAGGGGATTTTTAAAAACGTCGCGCATCTGCAGGGCTACACTGCGGATGAAATTCATGTGTTCTGGGGTGTGTTCGGCGGAAAATACCGCGTGCTCGTAAACGTGCCGATCTCCATCGCCTCCGCTGTGGTGAGCGCTAGTGTACCGGCGATCACCTCATCCTTTGCGAAAAAGGATATGCGCAGCGTGCACAAAAAAACAGAGAATGCGATTCAGTACAGTATGGTTGTTGCATTTCCGTGTGCTATCGGCCTTGGCGTTCTGGCCTCGCCGGTTATGCAGCTTTTGTTCCATGACAGCTCCCGGCTGGCGGAGCAGATGCTGCAGGTGGGCGTGATCTCCGTTGTATTTTATTCGCTCTCGACGCTTTCAAACGGCATTTTGCAGGGGATCAACCGAATGAAGGTTCCGGTCATCAATGCCGGAATCGCTCTGGCGTTGCAGGCGGGACTTCTTTACGTGCTGATGCAGGTGCTTGATATGAATATTTTTGCAGTGATCTGGGCGAACACGTTTTTCGCCTTTGCCATGTGTATATTGAACAGTATCGGTATCTGCAGGGCCATCGGCTTTCATCAGGAGATAAAAAAGACATTTGTATTGCCAGCCCTCTGTGCAGGCATCATGGGTGTCGTGGTTTTTGGCGTCTACACCCTTTTGCAGATGCTCCTGAAGATCAACGCAGTCAGCACCTGCGCGGCAATCCTCACAGGCGCTGCGGTCTACTTTGTTTTGATGCTTCTGTTAAAGGGCTTAAACGAGGAGGATCTGCTCTCATTTCCCGCCGGACGAAAGCTCATCTCGCTGGGACGGAGGCTGCATTTACTGTAAAATTATGAAAAAACTGGTTTTGCCTGTATTTTTTTCCACGGAGTGGACATACTATCTGTGGTGATGAATATGAGACAAAACGAAATTATCAAAACAAGTTTATGCGTTCTTTTAGCGGTTCTTGTCGTGACTGCGGCAGGACTTGCGGCGGCGCTTGCGATGGATGACAATGCTGCGCCGGAGTCCAAACAGGCACAGATTGAGCCAAGGGAAATTGATCCTGCGGCGGAAACAGAAAGCGGCATTCCAAACGACGAGCCTCAGCAGACGAAAGAGGGCGCCGGTGAGGCTCCCATACAAGCCGTTGATGCTGCTGTGCAGCCAAAGCCAGCGGATACGACGACCTATGCGCTGCGGACAAAGGACGGCTATCTTCAGGTGTATATTTTGGAGACGGGGGAATTTTTTATGGAGACCTCCATCCTCTACCGTCTGCTTCCGGAATCGGTGCAGGCACAGATTGACCACGGAAAACATTTTGATTCGGAGGAGGAGCTGTTTGGTTTTTTGGAAAACTATTCAAGCTAAAACCGAAAGTCAGCAGACAGTTACAGAAGGAATATGAGTCAGAAAAGAAAAGAAAAACCAGACATCTGCCGGGATATCATTGTGGTCGGCGCCGGGGCTGCCGGTCTGATGGCAGCCATCCACGGGGCGCGGTGCGGTGCAGACGTACTCATCCTTGAACACATGGAGCGGCCGGGCAAAAAGCTGCTCATGACCGGTAACGGCAGATGTAATTTTACAAACGAAGCGCTTTTTTCTCCAAATATTTTAGACGATCCGCAGGGCAGGGCTTCTTTCGGAAATTTTTATCACGGGGCCAGTCCTGCCTTTGTCTTGCCTGCCCTGAGGTTTTTTTCGCCCCGGGATACGCTTCGCTTTTTTGAGGAGCTTGGGGTAAATGCCATCATAAGAAAGGGCGGTTATTATCCGTTTGGGGGCGGTGCGGCGGGCATGCTGTCCGTTCTTACGATGGAGTGCGAACGGCTGGGGATTGAGATCCATTGCAATACCGGCATCCGCAAGATTCGAAAAGCGGAAAATAAATTCATTTTTGAGACGAAATCCGGCACATATATTTCAAAAAAATGTATCCTTGCCACCGGCGGAAAATCTTATAAAAAGACGGGAAGCGACGGGAGCGGTTTTCTATATGTTGAACGCTTCGGACATCACATACAAGATTTGGTTCCGGCTCTTGTACCGCTGCAATCCAAACTTGCATTTTTCGGGAAGGTTGCAGGAATTCGTGCAGAAATTTCGACAAAGGTTTACATAGATCATGAAGAAAAAGCCTGTGAATCCGGAGAACTTCAGCTCACAGATTACGGTGTCTCCGGCATCTGTATTTTTCAGGTGAGCCATCTGGCGGCAAATGGACTGAAACGGGGACGGGACGTGCGTCTGGAGCTGGATTTTCTTCCCGGATTTGAGGAAAATGAAGCGTTTACGCTTTTGATGGATCGGTCGAAGCGCGTTTTTTCCCGTCAAAAGACGATGGCCCAGTCCATGATCGGGCTGTTCCCGGAAAAGCTTGGAAGCGCGTTTTTAGATGAGGCAGGTATCGACCGGACGCTTCCATGTGTCACGCTTACCACCGGGCAGGCAAGGAGACTGCTGGGGAAAATCAAGCATTTTTCGGTTCCCGTTACAGATACGCGCTCTTTTGAGCAGGCCCAGGTGACGGCGGGCGGCGTGGACACAGACGAGGTGTGCGGGGAGACGATGGAGTCGAAGCTTGTGCAGGGACTCTATGTTGCGGGTGAGATGCTGGATGTCGACGGCATCTGCGGCGGCTTTAACCTGCAGTGGGCGTGGTCGAGCGGGGCGGCTGCCGGGCAGTGTGCGGCAAAATCTCTGAGATCGGTAACCGGGCGGAAGACGTGAAGAGGGCCTGCCGCCCGGAAAAAGTCTCGGGTTACTTTGTAATGGCAGCTGTGCTGATATATCATCAGGAAAGAGTTTTATTATGATAAGAATACAACAGTTAAAGGTGCCCCTTGCGGCGGACGGGCTTTCGCCAAAGGAGCAGCTGGAAAACAGAATACGAAGGGAGCTTCAGCTTTCCTCTGACCATCCCCTTTCCTATGAGGTCAGAAAGCGCTCCATCGACGCGCGCAAAAAGCCGCGGCTTTTCTACGTTTACACCGTTGATGTGGAAGTACAGCGCGAGGGACGGCTCGTAAAAAAGCTTCACCGGCCGGACATTGTACTGGCACAGGAAAAACGCTATCATTTTCCGGGGCATGGCGATGAGCCGCTTACAGCTTTGCCGGTGGTGGCAGGCGCAGGCCCCGCCGGACTGTTTTGCGCCTATGAGCTGGCTCTGCACGGCTATCGTCCCCTGATTGTGGAGCAGGGAAAATGTGTGGAAGAGCGCACGGCGGACGTCACTGCATTCTGGGAGCGTGGCATTTTAAAGCCCGATTCTAATGTAGCGTTTGGCGAGGGCGGAGCCGGAACCTTTTCCGACGGCAAGCTGAATACTGTAGTGAAAGACCCTGCGGGGCGGGGGCGGCATGTGCTGGAGCTGTTCTGCAAATTCGGCGCACCGCCGGAAATTTTGTACGAGAGCAGGCCCCATGTGGGCACGGATATTTTGATCAAGGTCGTCCGAAATATGCGGGAGGAAATCAAGCGGCTGGGAGGGAAATTTTTCTTTGAGACCAAACTGACCGATCTTCGAATTTCAGACGGCAGGCTCACGGGTATTGTCGTTCGGACAGCGGGCGGTGATGAAAAAGTTATCGACACACAGACAGCAGTGATCGCTGTGGGCCACTCGGCGCGGGACACCTTCGCGCGTCTGCACGGACTTGGGCTTTTCATGGAGCCTAAGGCGTTTGCGGTTGGCTTTCGTGTGGAGCATCCGCAGAAGATGATCAATGAGAGCCAGTATGGTATGGATTGGGAAAAGCTTGGGCTTCCGACAGCAGCCTACAAGGTGACGGCAAATCCGGTGGGTTTTCGTGGCGTATACTCGTTTTGCATGTGCCCCGGAGGATATGTGGTAAACGCTTCCTCGGAGCCGGGAAGGCTGGCGGTCAACGGCATGAGCAATTATCGCCGGGATTCCGGAAACGCAAACTCTGCAATCATTGTCTCCGTGACGCCGTCCGATTTTCCGGGAGACGATCCCCTCTCGGGCGTTCGTTTTCAGCAGCAACTGGAGGAGAAGGCCGCTCGACTGTGCGGCGGGAAGATTCCCCAGCAGCTCTTCGGCGATTTTAAGCAGCGGCGTCTGTCGGACGCCTATGGCGGATTTGCAAGCTGTACGAAGGGACAGACTGCTTTCGGGGCGCTGCACGAGCTTTTGACACCGGAGATGAACGACAGCTTTCTGGCAGGGATGAAGCTTTTTGGCGAAAAGCTTTCCGGCTTTGACCGGTATGACGCCATCCTCTCAGGGGTGGAGAGCCGGACCTCCTCGCCGCTTCGTATCCTACGGGATGAGCGCTTTGAGAGCAATGTCCGGGGCGTTTATCCCTGCGGGGAAGGTGCCGGATACGCGGGCGGTATCATGTCCGCGGCGATGGATGGTATAAAGACGGCGGAGAGGCTTGCACAAAAATATACACTGCCCGCGAGCAGAAGCGAACGGGCGATACATTTGAATCAGGAGGAATTACATTTTGGCTGATTACTCACCCATGATGCAGCATTATTTAAAGACAAAAGAAGCTCACAAGGACTGTATCCTGTTTTACCGGCTGGGAGACTTTTACGAGATGTTTTTCGAGGATGCACAGAAAGCTTCTCAGGAGCTGGAGCTGACGCTTACCGGAAAGCAGTGCGGCACCGATGAGCGGGCACCCATGTGCGGTGTGCCGTTTCACGCGGCAGATACATATATCAACCGCCTTGTGGCAAAGGGCTATAAGGTTGCTATCTGTGAGCAGGTGGGAGATCCGAAGGCTTCGCGGGGCATTGTGGAACGCAAGGTCATCCGCATTGTGACACCCGGAACAAAAACTGACGAATCGCTGGATGACACGAAAAACAATTATCTGATGTGCGTTTACTGCGATGCGAATGTGTTTGGCGTATCCACCGCGGACGTGTCCACCGGAGACTTTTTCGTGACGGAAATCGACACGACGGAAAAGCTTCTGGACGAGATCAATAAGTTTGTACCCT
This sequence comes from uncultured Lachnospiraceae bacterium, assembly GCA_949132985.1. GTDB lineage: Bacteria > Bacillota > Clostridia > Lachnospirales > Lachnospiraceae > W0P33-017. The sequence goes on along the minus strand of CASCGD010000009.1, from coordinate 38,512 downwards.
CGGAGATCATTTGCAACGAGGCTCTTTTTATGAGCACGCTGGATGTGGAGGCGTTAAAGAACCGGCTTCGCATCGCCGTCACGGCGCTGGACTCCTGGTATTTTACCGACGATCAGTCAAAGGAGACATTGCTCTCGCATTTTCATGTGGGCAGCCTGCAGGGGCTGGGGCTTAACGACTATCCCTGTGGAACACCTGCGGCGGGGGCGCTCTTAAAATACCTGTACGAGACACAGATGAACGGGCTGGAGCACATGACCAGCATCCATCCCTATTCCACCGGTGCCTTTATGGTACTGGATTCTTCCACGCGGCGCAACCTGGAGCTGGTGGAAACCATGAGGGAGAAAAACAAGAAGGGCTCTCTTCTGTGGGTGCTGGACAAGACAAAAACCGCCATGGGTGCAAGGCTCCTTCGCAGCTACGTGGAGCAGCCGCTGATCGGCAAATCGGAGATTGAGGAGCGTTATGATGCAATCGGGGAGTTTAACGGCAGTGTCATGAGCCGCGAGGAATTGCGGGAATACCTGCATCCCATCTACGATATGGAGCGGCTGATCACACGCATCAGCTATCAGACCGCAAACCCGCGGGATCTGATCGCCTTCCGAAATTCCGTACAGATGCTCCCGGCGATCCGCATGGTGCTCTCAGAGTTCAAAAGTCCGGCCCTCGTGAAGCTTTTGGATGAGATGGATGCTCTGGAGGATATCTATCAGTGGATCGACGAGGCTATTGTGGAGGAGCCGCCGATTTCCGTACACGATGGCGGAATCATAAAGGAGGGCTACTTTGAGGAGGTCGACAAGCTGCGCCGCGCGAAAACCGACGGCAAAAAATGGCTCGCAGAGATCGAGGCAAATGAGCGGGAGAAGACCGGCATCAAAACGCTGCGGATCAAATACAACAAAGTGTTCGGCTACTATCTGGAGGTCACCAACTCCTATCGGGATCTGGTGCCGGATTACTACACGCGCAAGCAGACCCTCACAAACGCGGAGCGCTATATCACGCCGGAACTCAAAGAGCTGGAGGAGACGATACTCGGGGCGGAGGACAAGCTCTTTCAGTTGGAATACGAGCTTTTCAAGCAGCTGCGGGAGAAAATCACCCGGGAGGTTCTGCGCATCCAGAAGACTGCCAAAGCGATCGCGGGGCTTGACGTGCTGCTTTCCCTTGCATACGTGGCGGAGCACAACCATTACTGCCGGCCGACGCTCAATGAGAAGGGCATCATCGATATCCGCGACGGACGCCATCCGGTTGTGGAAAAGATGATCAGCAATGATATGTTTATTTCCAATGATACTTATCTGGACAACAAGACCCACCGTATCTCCATCATTACGGGGCCGAATATGGCGGGTAAGTCCACCTACATGCGCCAGAGCGCTCTCATAGTGCTCATGGCACAGCTGGGCAGCTTTGTCCCGGCAAAGAGCGCCGATATCGGCCTGGTGGACCGGATTTTCACCCGGGTGGGCGCCAGCGACGATCTGGCCAGCGGCCAGAGCACCTTCATGGTGGAGATGAACGAGGTGGCAAACATCCTCCGCAACGCCACAAAGAACAGCCTGCTCATTTTGGATGAGATCGGCCGTGGCACATCCACCTTTGACGGGCTCTCTATTGCGTGGGCGGTGGTGGAGCACATCAGCAATCCGAGACTGCTTGGCGCAAAGACGCTTTTTGCCACCCACTACCACGAGCTGACTGAGCTGGAGGGAAAGCTTGACAATGTGAACAACTATTGCATTGCCGTCAAAGAGAAGGGCGATGACATTGTATTCCTGCGGAAAATCGTAAAAGGCGGCGCCGACAGAAGCTACGGCATCCAGGTGGCGAAGCTGGCAGGCGTGCCGGATTCCGTTATCGACCGGGCAAAAGAGATCTGTCAGGAGCTGATCGACAATAATATCACCTGCGGAGTGGAAAGCCTTGCGCCGCAAAAACGCATCCACAAACGGGTGAAAAAAATGGACGAAGTAGATCAGAACCAGATATCGCTGTTTGATACCTCAGGCGACGATCAGATTCTCTCGGAACTAAAGGCGCTTGACCTTGGAAACTACACGCCCATCGAAGCGCTCAACAAGCTTTACGAGCTGCAGGGCCGCTTAAAAAATCGGTGGCAGTTCTAAATCACCGGAGCCGCGTTCATACCGTGGTGCCCGCCATGATGACCAAATGCCTGATCGCCGATCCTGCTGTATCGGCCGCTATGAACAAGCTACACGCACGAGCGTCAGCATTTTCCATACGGTCCAATGAATGCCGCTCATGAGCCGGCTTTGCTGGTAAATGATAATGCCCGTCAGTGAATTGGCAAATTTAAGTGATCGCGAGTATAAATTGTTCTGCTCCGCCAAGGAGGGGCTGCCGCACACCAGCAACTATGATCCCCACAAAAGGAGAAAAAACATGCCAGACATAAAGCTTTTAGACGAGGCCACAATTGAAAAGATCGCTGCAGGCGAGGTCGTAGAACGCCCTTCCTCGGTGGTGAAGGAGCTGGTGGAAAATGCGATTGATGCCCGGGCAACTTTCATCACGGTGGAGATCAAAGAGGGGGGTATGGCGTTTCTTAGGGTTACCGATAATGGCTGCGGCATTGAAAAAGAGCAGGTAAAGCTTGCGTTTTTGCGCCATTCCACCAGCAAGATCAGAAGCATGGAGGATCTGCTCAGCGTAAAGTCACTGGGCTTTCGCGGCGAGGCGTTGGCGAGCATCAGCGCTGTGTCGCAGGTGGAGCTGATCACCAGACCCCGGGGCGCCCTCACCGGCGCGCGTTATGTCATCGAAGGCTCGAAGGAAAAGCTCTTCGAGGAAGTGGGAGCGCCGGAGGGAACCACGTTTATCATGCGGAATCTGTTTTTTAACACGCCCGTGCGGCGCAAATTTTTGAAAACAGCGCAAACCGAGGGCAGTTACGTTGCGGCTGTTATAGAGCACCTGGCGCTCTCGCACCCGGAGATTTCCTTTCAGCTTATCGTAAACAACCAGCCGAAACTGCACACCTCCGGCAACTGCAGCCGAAGGGATATCATCTATCACATTTACGGAAAGGACATCGCGGCAAATTTACTGTCTGTGGACAGCGAAAAAGGCGGCATCCATCTGTCCGGCCTGATCGGGAAACCCGTAATCTCCCGAGGCAACCGCAATTACGAAAATTATTTTGTCAACGGAAGATACATGAAGAGCCAACTCATCGCAAAAGCGCTGGAGGAGGCGTACAAGCCGTATCTCATGAATCGCCAGTATCCCTTTACGGCGCTCTATATCACGATGGATGAAAAACGTCTGGATGTGAATGTGCATCCGACAAAGATGGAAGCGCGCTTTGCTCAGGGGGAGCAGGTGTATGAATGTATTTTACAGCTTGTCCGGGAGGTACTCTCCAGAAAGGATCTTGTCGCCGAGGTGACACCCGGTGCGCAGGCGGCGAAGCGTGCGCCGCAGAGTTCTGGCTCGAAAGAACTGCCTCCGCAGCCCTTTGAGCGCAGGAGGCTTTCGGATATGAAGGAGCGCGCTGCCCGGGCAAAGCTGCCCGAAAGCTCCTATGAGAAAAAATATGCGCCGCGACCGATTGGTCCCCGGGATGAGGGCAGCCGGACGCAGCCAAATCCGACGGCGGCGCAACCGGCCGGCATGCAGCAGACGGCACCGCATTCACCCGTCCGCTCGTCGGCTCCAGAGGACCAGGCGCGGCAGACCGTCCAGCCGGAAGTTCCGACGGATGAGGAAGCGCAGCAGTCTGTTCGGCTGACGGCTCCAGAGGATAAGGCAGCGCGGCAGATCGTTCGGCCGGAAGTTCTGACGGATGAGGAAGCGCAGCGGTCTGTTCGGCTGACGGCTTCGCAAGAGGGGGCGGAGCAAACGGGACAGGGTAAGCCAGGGCTTTACGAAAATCCCCGCCAGCAGACGCTCGACGAGGTATTTTGCGAGGAAAACGGCTACGGCGCGGGCTTTATTGAACAGGCACGGCACGGGAACGTTCGCATCATCGGTCAGCTTTTTGATACCTACTGGCTTACGCAGGCACAGGATAAGCTCTTTGTCATAGACCAGCACGCAGCCCACGAAAAAGTGCTCTACGAGCGGATGATGAAGCGTTTCGCCAGCCGGGAGCTGACCTCCCAGCAGCTTAGCCCGCCGATGGTACTGAGCCTGAACATTCAGGAGCAGACGGTTTTAGAGGAACACATGGAGCTTTTGACAGGCCTCGGCTTTTCCATTGAGACATTCGGCGGCAGGGAATATGTGATTTCTGCGGTGCCTGACAACCTCTATGATCTGGACGGGGAGGCATATTTTTACGAGCTTTTAGACGCCATCGCCGCGAGTCCCTCAGGGAAAGCCACGCCGGAAACCCTTTTTGCAAAAATTGCGACAGCGGCCTGCAAGGCTGCCATCAAGGGAAACCAGCAGATCAGCCGCCCGGAGGCGGAGGAACTCATAAAAGAACTGCTAACACTTGAAAATCCGTACCACTGTCCACACGGCAGGCCGACGATGATATCCATGAGCAGGCGTGAAATCGAGAAAAAATTTAAGCGTGTTCTTTAATTTAACTTTTTTGATTTGGCTTTTTGGCCAGACTGCCCTAAGGCGGCTGGTAAACGCAATGCCAGGTGAAAAATTGGAAATAAATGCCTGTAAAAAAATAAATAAGGTATATTAATGATGAAGAAAAAAAATGTAGTGATTCTGACTGGTCCTACGGCAGTGGGAAAAACGGCGCTTTCGATTGCGCTGGCGAAAAAGCTGAATACCGGGATTATCTCGGCGGACTCGATGCAGGTGTACAAATATATGGATATCGGCTCCGCGAAGATTACGCCGGAGGAGATGCAGGGCGTGGAGCATGACCTTGTGGATGTGTACGAGCCGCAGGAGGAGTTTCATGTGGTTCGCTTTCAACAGGATGCAAAGGCGGCAATGAAACGGCTCTGGAACAAAAACCGTCTGCCGCTTGTGGTGGGCGGCACGGGCTTCTACATCCAGGCGCTTCTTTACGACATTGATTTTACAAGCGAGGCGTCCGATCCCGCGCTGCGGGAAAAATATGAATCCATCGCAAGGGCCGAAGGCGCTCCGGCGCTTCACGCCCGTCTGGCGGCGGTGGACCCGAAAGCGGCGGAGGAGATTCACGCCAATAACATCAAACGCGTCATCCGGGCGCTGGAATTTTATGAAAAAACCGGCACGCCGATCTCACTGCACAATGAGCGGGAGCGGGCCAGATCCTCTCCCTACGGCTTCGCCTATTTTGTATTGACGGACGCAAGAGAACGGCTCTATGCGCGCATCGATGCCCGTGTAGATACCATGATGGAGCTGGGGCTGCTTGACGAGGTAAAAAAGCTCAGAAGCATGGGCTGTACGAGAGATATGGTGTCGATGCAGGGGCTTGGCTACAAGGAGATCTTCGGCTATCTGGACGGCGAGTATTCCCTGGCTGAGGCGGTGCGCATTATCAAGCGGGACACCCGCCATTTTGCGAAGCGCCAGCTCACATGGTTCAAGCGGGAGCGGGATGTGATCTGGATCGACAAATCAGCCTTTGATTACGACAAGGAAAAAATATTATCTTATATATTGGAAATAATAGAAGAGCGGGGGTTGCAGTAAATGGAACGAGTGTTTGATTTAAAAGCGGCATATGCGCGGATGGGCATAGAGGAGCCGGTATTTAACTATGGAGAAAAAATTGAACGGGAACTGGCCGGGCGCTTCGCGGCTATCGATGCGGTTGCGGAGTATAACCAGATGAAGATTATCGCGGCGATGCAGAAAAACCGGGTGAGTGCAGAATGCTTTAACGCCACAAGCGGCTACGGCTACAATGATCTGGGGCGCGATACGCTGGAGCGCGTCTACGCCGACGTCTTCCACACAAGGGATGCACTGGTGCGCCCGCAGATCACCTGCGGTACCCACGCGCTGGCATTGGCACTTATGTCAAACCTTCGCCCCGGCGACGAGCTGCTCTCCCCGGTGGGAAAGCCTTACGATACGCTGGAGGAGGTCATCGGCATCCGTCCGTCCAAAGGCTCGCTGGCAGAGTATGGCGTCACCTACCGCCAGGTGGAGTTTTTGCCGGACAAACGCATCGACTACGATGGTATCCGACAGGCAATAAACGATCGGACAAGGCTTGTGACGATTCAGCGCTCCAAGGGCTATCTCATGCGAAAAACCCTCTCTGTGGCTCAGATCGGAGAGCTGATTGCCTTTGTAAAGTCCATCAAGCCGGACGTCATCTGCATGGTAGACAACTGCTACGGCGAGTTTGTGGAAACGGAAGAGCCGAGTGACGTGGGCGCGGACATGGTGGTAGGCTCTCTTATCAAAAATCCGGGCGGCGGGCTTGCCCCCATCGGCGGCTACATCGCAGGCACAAAAGAATGTGTAGAAAACGCAGCCTACAGGCTTACCTCACCGGGACTCGGAAAGGAGGTGGGCGCGTCTCTCGGTGTGATCCAGTCGTTTTATCAGGGCCTGTTTTTCGCTCCAAACGTTGTCGCAGGTGCCTTAAAGGGCGCGATCTTTGCGGCGAACCTGTACGAGAGGCTGGGCTTTCGCGTACTGCCGGATGGCTCCGAACCAAGGCACGACATCATTCAGGCCATCGCCCTGGAAACACCGGAGAGACTCTGCGCTTTCTGCGAAGGCATTCAGGCAGGGGCTCCGGTGGACAGCTATGTTACGCCGGAGCCGTGGGATATGCCGGGGTACGACAGTAAAGTAATCATGGCGGCAGGAGCGTTTGTCCAGGGGTCCTCCATCGAGCTTTCCGCAGACGGGCCGCTGCGGGAACCCTACAACGTATATTTCCAGGGCGGGCTGACATGGCATCACGCAAAATTCGGGATTCTGATGTCTTTAGAAAAACTTTACATTCACAACCTTGTTAATAAAGACCTGATGTGTTAGAATAAAACGACACCAGTTCAGCCATTTTTTGTAAGAGGGATGAACCGGTCACAAGAAAGGCGCATGGGACATGCCGTTTTGGGGAGAGAGCGGAAAAGAGGCCATGTGATAAATCATTTTACAGCAAAGGAGCTTCCGGTGTCGGAACGCCCTTACGAAAAATGCCTGCAGGCAGGTCCGCAGGCACTCTCAGATGCGGAGCTTGTTGCCGTTATTTTAAAGAGCGGCAGCCGGCGGCTGAATGCCGTAGAGCTCGCACAAAATATTTTACAGGCAGGTGAAAGGGGACTGTTAAACCTCTACGACCTGTCGCTTGAGGAGCTGCAGACCTTTGAAGGCGTAGGCAAGGTGAAAGCGATCCGGCTCAAGTGCGCGGCGGAACTCTCCCGCAGGATTGCCCAGGCGAACCGCAGGGACAGGGTATGTCTTTCGGACCCGGAGTCGGTGGCATCCTATTTTATGGAGCGGCTCAGACATGAAGCGGCGGAGCAGCTTCTGATTGCCATGTTTGATATCAAATGCCATCTGATCGGTGCCGCACAGATCGCAACGGGGAGCGCGCACAGCGTGTTCGGTTCTCCCCGGGATATTTTTATGTGCGCCTTGAGGCAGCGGGCCACAGCCATCATCCTTCTGCACAACCATCCCAGCGGGGACCCGACGCCAAGCAGGGACGATGCACGGCTGACGCAGCGCGTCATGGAGTGCGGAAAGCTTTTGGAGATTGAGCTGTCTGACCACATAATTATTGGGGATAATAATTATTACAGCTTCCGGGAAAACAAACAGATTTTAGTTTAGGAGAGAACACTTATGAGCAGCAATGTATACGGAATCGACTTGGGAACCACAAATTTGAAGGTATTCTGCAAATCCACCGGAACGATTTTGAACGAGAAGAACACCGTTGCAATCGTAAATAAAAATCAGCTGTATGCCTACGGAGACGCGGCATATGCCATGTATGAGAAGGCACCGGAGAGTATACAGGTATCCTTCCCGGTGGTGAGCGGTGTCATCGCGGAGTACAATTTTCTTCAAACCATGATTTTTGAATTTCTGGAGAAAAACACAAAGGGTAAGCTGCGGGGCGCAGAGTTCATTGTTGCCGTACCCACTGATATTACGGAGGTGGAGAAGAAGGCGTTTTTTGATATGTTTTATAAGAGTAAGGCAAAGCCGAGGCTCGTACAGGTGTGTGAGAAGCCCATTGCGGACGCGGTTGGGCTTGGTCTTGACGTCAACGAGCCGACGGGAGTCATGGTGGTGGATATCGGCGCGGACACGACGGAAATTTCCATTATCTCACTTGGAGGACTGGTTTTAAGCAGTCTGCTGCATTTCGGCGGCAATCAGCTTGACGAATCCATCATTTCCCATGTACGCAAGCAAAACAACCTTCTGATCGGGAAAAAGACCGCCTGCGCTCTCAAGGAATCCATTGGCTGCGCCCTTCCCGGAAGCGAGGAGACCATGACAATTGTCGGACGGGACGTGGTGAGCGGGCTTCCCATCGAGATGGAGATTACTGCCGCACAGGTTCACGAGGCGATGCAGACCGATCTGAACGATATATGCAGCTCTATTAAGATGACGCTGGAGCACACTCCGCCGGAGCTGGCGCGGGATATCATCCACGCGGGTATCTATATGACCGGAGGCTCCTCAAGGATTCCCAAGCTCGACGAGCTTTTTGCCACAACCACAGGCATTAAGGTCAATACGTGTGAGGACCCGGAGGAATGCGTGGCAAGGGGACTGGTGAAGCTGGTGAGCGACACCAAGTTCAGGCACCTTGCATACGCACTCAAGGAAAAGATTTATATATAAAGGATATTAGATTAGAATGGCGCGAGGAAGACGGAAAAACAAAAAAAATATTCCTGCAAAATATGTATTGCTTATGCTGACCCTTGTGTGTTTTCTGCTCATGCTGGGCAGCTTCACCCTCGGCTGGACGGCCGGCCCTGTGGGGACGGCGGCGAGTTATGTATTTATTCCGATGCAGCGCGGACTCACCGAGGTCGGAAACTGGATTTCGGACAAGACCCATGAGCTTTCCTCACTGCGGAATGTCATGAGTGAGAACGAGGCGCTTAAAAGCCAGGTGGATGCTCTGACGGAGGAGCTGAATGCCCTGAAACTTTCGCAGTATGACACGGAGGATATCCGCGAGCTTGCGGAGCTTGAAAAAAGCTACTCCGAATACAAAAAGCTTCCGGCCAGCGTGATCAGCAAGGACCCGGGAAACTGGTTTGACACTTTTTTGATCGACAAGGGGGAAGCCGACGGCGTCGCAGTGGGCATGAACGTCATCACCGGAAGCGGTCTGGCGGGCATCATCACGGAGGTGGGCGCAAACTATGCGAAGGTGCGTGCCATCGTGGATGATACCAGCAGCGTCAGCGGTATGGTGCTCTCCACCTCGGATTACTGTGTCGTAAGCGGTGATTTACAGATGATGGATGAGCGGCAGATGATCACCTTTTCCAGCTTAAAAGATACGGGCGGAAAGGTGTCCGTGGGCGATCAGGTTGTGACCTCCTATATCAGCCCCGACTATGTGCAGGGACTTTTGATCGGTTACATCAGCGAGATACATGTCAACTCCAACAATCTGACCAAATCCGGCCTGATCACGCCAGTGGTGGATTTTGAACACATCAAGCATGTGCTGGTGATCACTGACTTAAAGACCACGACAGAAACCGTGGAGAAAGAGTAGGGTTTTATGCTCCGGAAAATTACGGTATTTTTAATCGTGCTCGTCTGCTTTGTGTTGCAGACAACACTGTTTCAGTCAATTTCATTTTTGACCGTTGCACCGAACCTTTTAATTATCGTGACAGCCTCCTTCGGCTTCATGAGGGGAAAAAAGGAGGGCATGTATATCGGCCTGTTATGCGGTGCGTGCCTGGATATTTTTTACGCACATATTCTGGGCGGCTACGCGCTGCTTTTCATGTACATCGGATACTTAAACGGTTTTTTTCGGAAGCTGTTTTTTCCCGAGGATTTCAAGCTTCCGATGGTTCTCGTGGCGGCGAGCGATTTTGTGTATAATTTTGCCATTTACTTCTTCCTGTTTCTGTTTCGAAACAGGCTGAAGTTTCCATACTACCTGTCACATGTGATTCTTCCGGAGATGGTGTACACCCTGCTTATGATGATTATTCTCTATTTCATCATATTGAAGGTCAACCGCCGTCTGGAAGAGATTGAGCGAAGGAGTGCTGCGAAGTTTGTTTAAACGTGTTAGAAATTTTATCAGACAGATATTTAAATCTCGTATTTTGTTTTTGGCTATTTTATTTGTATGTATGTCAGGCGTTCTGCTTCTGCGGCTGTTTCAGCTTCAGATCGTAGGCGGCGCAGACAGCCAGTCCGAGTATCTGATGCGCGTCATCAAGACCCGCAGCTTAAACAGCACACGGGGCAACATTTATGACCGCAACGGCAAACTTATCGCTTACAACGAGCTTGCCTACGGCATCACCATCGAGGACAACGGTACCTACAGCAGCGAGGGAAAGCTGAAAGCCTTCCAGGTAAAAAACCGATCCATCAACGAGGATATCGCACAGATTCTGCACACCCTTGACGCCAACGGCGATTCCATCGACAACGATTTTTCCATCAGGCTCACGTCGGACGGAAGCTACGAGTTTACGGTCAGCGGAATCCGACTGCAGCGTTTTCGCGCAGATATTTACGGCGAGACGAAAATCGAGGATCTGGGCTACAGCGAAAAGCTGGGCTATGATACCTCTGCGGCAACGCCGACGCAGATTATGGAATATCTGAGCGGGGAAGGTGTGTTTGACATTTCCGCAGAGTATCGCACGGAGGATGTCTACCGCATCGCAATCATCCGCTACAAAATGCGGCAGAACAGCTACCAGAGATATATTGCGACAAAAATTGCCTCAGACGTCAGCGATGAGACAGTTGCCTTTATCAGTGAACATGCCTATGAGCTGCAGGGCGTGGAGATCACGGAGGACACGATCCGCCGCTACAACGACAGCCAGTATCTCGCGCATCTGATCGGCTATACCGGGCAGATCGACGAGGATGAATTTATCGCTTTTGGCGGCGATCAGGAAGGCTCCGAGTACGCAAGGACTGACACGGTTGGAAAATCCGGTATTGAACAGTACATGGACACGGAGCTGAAAGGGAAAAAGGGTGAGGAAAAGCTCTATGTCGATAATTTGGGCAAAGAGCTGGAGACCATCGAACGCACGGAGCCGGTGGCCGGAAACAATGTTTACCTCTCCATCGACATGGATTTGCAGAAGGCGGTTTACAATTTACTGGAGCAGGAGATAGCCGGAATCGTCTACTCGAAGATCATAAACGCGAAGACCTATGAGGCCAGCAGCGCCGCCGACATCAAAATCCCGATCGATGACGTCTACTATGCGCTGCTCAACAACAACGTGATTGACATGAACCATTTTTCCGCGAAAAAAGCCTCGGACATTGAAAAAAAGGTTTACAAGGCATTTCGCGGAAGAAGAAAGAGCGTGCTCTCGGACATCAAAAAAGAGCTGACGAAATCGAATCCGGCAGCTTACGAGAATCTTTCCGAGGACATGCAGATGTACATGAGCTATATTTTAACGATGCTCACGGAAGACGAAATCATTGTAAACGCAAAAATAGACTGGAATGACGAGACCTATATTGCTTGGAAAAATGATACGATCAGCCTGCAGGAGTATCTCTATCATGTCATCAATGAGCAGTGGTTTGATATCACGAAATTTCCGACCAAGGAGGGCTATTCGGATTCCGAGGAGCTCTACGACGCACTTGTGGACTATGTCATGGAGCAGCTCAAGCACAATGACGGCTTTAACAAGCGCGTTTATAAATATATGCTCCGGGACAATCTGATCAACGGTGTAGATATCTGCCTGATTCTCTATGAGCAGGAGGTTTTAGATTACGACGACGAGATGATTGCCCAGCTGAAAAGCGGTGCGGTAAGCCCTTTTGATTTCCTGAAGGAGCGCGTCAAGCAGCTTGAGATTACTCCGGCGCAGCTGGCGCTTGATCCGTGTACCGGTTCCTGTGTCATCTCGGATGTGCAGACCGGGGAACTCCTTGCATGCGTTACCTATCCCGGCTATGATAACAATCGCCTTGCAAATACGGTGGACAGCGCCTATTTTACGGCTTTGAACAGCGATCTCTCCCAGCCGTTTTACAACAATGCGACACAGCAGCGTACCGCGCCAGGTTCCACCTTCAAGATGGTGACGGCCACCGCTGGGCTTACGGAGGGTGTCGTCAATACCAATACGCTCATTCAGGACAAAGGCCGCTTTGAGCGCGTGGAGGATGGACCGAAATGCTGGGCATTTCCCGGCTATACACACGGAAAGATCAACGTCTCAGAGGCGATCCGCTATTCCTGCAACTACTATTTCTACGAGCTGGGATGGCAGTTTTCCCAGGTGGGGGACAGTTATGTGGAATCCTCCGGCATTGAGAAGATCACAAAATACGCGCAGCTCTACGGTCTTGGTGACAAAACCGGCATTGAGACGGTGGAGAGCGAGCCGAAGATCGCTACCGAATTTCCGATCACGGCGGCCATCGGCCAGAGTAACCACGATTATACGACCGTTGTTTTGTCCCGCTATGTGACGGCAGTGGCGAATCGAGGAACCGTGTATGACTATACGCTTTTGAACAAGCTGACGGATGCGGAAGGCAATGTGCTGGAACGCTACGAGCCGGAGATAAAGAGCCGGATGACAGACATCCCGTCGTCCACATGGGACGCGATCCAGAGTGGAAACCGCATGGTGGTACAGGATTTAAGCTCCTTTAACGACTTTGATACCTTGGAGGTGGCGGGCAAAACCGGAACAGCCCAGCAGGTGCCGACCCGTCCGAACCATGCACTCTTTGTAGGGTATGCGCCTTACAAAAATCCGAAAATATCCATCGCTACCCGCATTGCTTACGGCTATACAAGCCACAATGCCTCGGACGTATCCGCGGATATTTTAAAGTATTACTTTAAGCTGGAGGATGAGGATAAACTCATCAACGGACAAGCAGCCAATGTCGGTCAGACGGCGAACACCTTCACCGACTGACGAAAAACGATACAATAATTCAGGAACAGGAGGCAAAAAAAGTTGAACTCACAGCCTGTGATCATTAAAAGCTCAAAAAACGGCATCAATCTGATTTTGGATGATACGCTTTCCTTTCACGAACTGCTGGAGGAGATTCGGGCCAAGTTTATCGACTCGGAGAAGTTTTTCAAAAATGCACACATTGCCATATCCTTTGAGGGGAGAGTGCTTTCCCAGGCGGAGCAGTTTGAGATTATCGATACGATTCAGCATCATACCTCGATTACCGTCATCTGTATTCTGGATCATGACGATCTGATGGATGAGGTGATTCAGCGGCGGATGGGAGCCTTTATCGAAGAACACGCGCCCCAAACCGGACATTTTTACAAGGGGACCTTGCGCTCCGGACAACAGATTGAATCGGAGACCAGCATGGTTATTCTGGGGGACGTAAACCCCGGCGCAAAGGTTATCGCAAAGGGCAACATTGTTGTTTTAGGTTCTTTAAAGGGCATTGCCTATGCAGGGGCCTCGGGAGACGACTCCTGTTTTGTTGCAGCGCTGGAGATGGACCCGGTACAGATCAAGATCGGCGATTATATGGGACGCGCCGCGGACAAAAAAGGAACGCCCACCAAGGGGCTGCGCCGCAAACAGAAGGAGGAGGCACCTGTGCCGCAGATCGCCACGGTGTACGAGCAGCAAATTTTGATTGAGCCGATTTCATCCGGCTTGTTTAAACACATACTGTAGTGTTCAGGGCAAGGCTTGAAAATCCTTCGGATTTCCTCGCTTTGGCGTATCAGTCGGGGAAATTTGCAAAGGTACGTCTGTCTCATGCAGGCATGATGTCTGCGCTTTATGTAACTTGTCCCGGCTCTGAACATGAAAATATATGAAAATTTCCCAGGAGGATAGAAAGCATGAGTGAAGTAATTGTAATTACATCAGGAAAAGGCGGTGTCGGCAAGACCACAACGACTGCAAACGTGGGCACCGGATTGGCACAGTTGGATAAAAAGGTGGTTTTGATCGATACAGATATCGGACTCCGCAATCTGGATGTAGTTATGGGCTTGGAGAACCGCATTGTCTACAATCTGGTGGACGTCGTTGAGGGCAACTGCCGGATCAAGCAGGCATTGATCAAGGATAAAAAGTATCCGAACCTGTTTCTTCTTCCCTCAGCCCAGACAAGGGACAAGTCCTCCGTCAACCCGGAGCAGATGCGAAAGCTTATCGAAGATCTGCGCCTTGATTTCGACTACATTCTGCTGGACTGTCCGGCAGGTATTGAGCAGGGCTTCCAGAATGCCATCGCAGGCGCTGACCGGGCGCTGATCGTCACGACGCCGGAGGTGTCCGCCATCCGTGATGCAGACCGCATCATCGGCCTCTTGGAGGCAAACGAGATCCACAAGATTGATCTGATCGTAAACCGTCTGCGCATGGATATGGTAAAGCGCGGCGATATGATGTCTGTGAAGGATGTCTGTGAAATTTTGTCCATTGACCTGATCGGAGCCGTTCCGGATGACGAGCAGATTGTTATCTCCACCAATCAGGGAGAGCCGCTTGTGGGTACTGACGGTTCCCTGGCGGGCAAGGCCTACGTGAACATTTGTCACCGCCTGCTGGGCGAGGAGGTCCCCTATCTTGATTTAGAGGTGAAGGAGAGCTTTTTCTCGAAGCTGGCTAGTGTGTTTAAGAAATAACAGGGGGATACATACATGGGATTAATGGACATATTTAAGAAAAAAAGCTCCGGCAGCGTGGCGAAAGACCGGCTCAAGCTATTGCTTGTATCCGATCGCGCCGATTGTTCTCCGGACGTGATGGAAGCCATTAAGAATGATATCATTCAGGTGATCTCCAAGTATATGGAGATCGATGCGGAAGGGCTGGATATCCAGATTACCCAGACAGAGTCCGAAACGACCAACGGTACGGTTCCCGCCCTGTACGCAAATATTCCAATTAAGGATTTGAAGCATACATGTTAAAACGTTATTCGATTCGTGATTATAATTTCAGACTGGTATTTTATCTGATCGCGCTGACGGTGCTTGGCATTTTAGTTATCGGAAGCGCGCAGGAGGGAGGAAACCAGACAAAACAGATTGCAGGGCTTATCCTTGGACTTGCTGCGATGCTGATCATATCGCTGATGGACTATTCTTTTATCCTGCGCTTTTCGTGGCTGTGGTATGTGGGAGATGTCGTGCTTCTGACCGCAGTCATCGCGGGTTTTGGAGCCAGCCACAAGGGTGCCACCCGCTGGATTGAGATCGCGGGCATCCAGTTTCAGCCCTCGGAGCTGTCAAAAATCATACTGATCCTGTTTTTTGCCGCGTTCCTGCAAAAATATCGTGAAAAGGTGAACAGCCTGAAAGTACTGTTTGTATTTGCAGTATGTACCGGGATTCCGCTCTTACTGGTTATCCGGGAGCCGGACCTTTCCACGACGATTGTAACTGCATTAATTTGCCTCTCCCTCTTGTTTATTGGCGGATTAAGCTATAAAATAGTATTAGGAGGCATCGCAGTTGCAGTTCCGAGTCTTCTGGTGGGGCTTTACCTGATCGCATCCAATCCGCTTGGCGAGGACGGAGTACTCCGCGGCTATCAGAACACCCGTATTCTGGCGTGGCTCTATCCGGATCTCTACCCGCAGGACGCCCTGCAGACCCAGAATTCGATCATGGCCATCGGTTCCGGGCAGCTTTACGGCAAAGGCTTGTACAACACGGATGTGACCTCGATTAAAAGCGGCGGTTTTATCTCCGAGGCGCACACCGATTTTATTTTTACTGTTGTGGGAGAGGAGCTGGGCTTTATCGGTTCCGCACTCGTTGTAGTCTTAATGATGCTCATCGCCCTGGAGTGTCTGCTTGTAGCGCGCAGGGCAAGAGATTTATCCGGAAGGCTGATCTGCTGCGGCATGGCAGCGCTGATCGGTTTTCAGTCATTTGTAAATATATGTGTAGTGACCGGCCTGTTCCCGAACACGGGCGTCACACTTCCATTTGTCAGCTATGGCCTGACGTCTCTGGTGACAAATTTTGCCGGAATGGGATTTGTGCTGAATGTTGGGCTGCAGCCGAGAAAATATGGAACGGGGGAAAATGCATGAACATAGGATTTATCGCCCACGATGCGAAAAAGAAGCTGATGCAGAATTTTTGTATCGCATACCGCGGACTTTTGAACAAGCATACGCTTTATGCCACAGGCACTACGGGCAGGCTGATCGAGGAGGTTGCAAATCTGACCATTCACAAATATCTGGCGGGAGCACTGGGCGGCGCTCAGCAGATGTGCGCGCAAATCGAAAACAATGAATTGGATCTGATCATTTTTTTGCGGGAGCCGGTATCACCGCGGTCCCATGAGCCGGATGTCAACAATGTGGTACGTCTTTGCGATATGCACAACATCCCGCTTGCCACGAACCTTGCAACTGCGGAAATTCTGGTCCGCGCACTGGATAGAGGAGATTTAGACTGGCGTGAAATGTACAAATAAAAAATGTCTGTTTCTGCTCCCGCTGCTTATTGCAGGCTTGCTTTGCTATGGCTGCGGGGAGGATATCGAAATTGAGAATCCCTATGATATCGGTGTCTCTGCTACAAATATGCAGCTTTCGGCCGATGAACAGCCGGATGACGACGCTGCGGAGGCGTCAGAGATCCGTTTTTTCGCAGACGATTTATGCGTCGCACCTGAGCAGCAGACAAGTTCCGAGGAAGTAACGGATGAAGCCGCCGAGGCGATCGGTGTTTTTTTACCGGCAGACGGTTCCATTCCTTATCAGAAAAATATATACGAAAAGCTGTATCCTGCAAGCACGACGAAGGTGATGACTGCATACCTTGCGTTGACAAAGGCAAAGCCGGATGACATGGTAACGGTGAGCGAGCACGCGGTGGATCAGGCAAGCGATTCTTCCGTATGCGGCCTGCGCGCAGGAGACCAGATCAAAATGTTGGATCTGCTCTACGGGCTGATGCTAAAGAGCGGTAACGATGCGGCGGTGGCGGTTGCCGAACACGTCAGCGGAAGCGAAGAGGCATTTGTGGAGTTGATGAATGAGACAGCGCGTTCCTTTGGTGCAACAAACACTCATTTTGCAAATCCCCATGGACTGCACGACGAAAACCATTACACGTGTGTCTATGATCTGTACCTGATGTTCGCCCGGGCGGCAGAGCTGGAGGAGTTTTTAAACCTGATACAGACAACAAGCTACACGGCCTATTATACCGATGCAAACGGGGCGGGGAGTTCTCAGACATGGACAAACACGAACCGGTATTTAAGCGGCGAGGTGTCACAGCCGGATGGGCTGACGGTCGTCGGCGGTAAAACCGGCACCACCACCGCGGCGGGAAACTGTCTGGTGCTGCTCTCAAATAATGAAAAAAAGGAGCCGGTGATTTCCGTTATTATGAAAGCTGATACGCGTGACAATCTCTATTATGTCATGAATCAGGTGCTCGCCAATTTTGCATTGTAATATGGTTTCGCTACTATTCACGGCTCGGGTGTGAAAAGTAACTGGTTTCATATTTATGAGAAAATAAAAACAAATATAGGTTGTATTTTACAGGAAAGTAATTTATAATTTAGATATAGACAGCACAGCCATATCTCTGTTTTCGTTTACATAAGAGTGCGGCGGTGCAGGAATTAGAATCAGGAGGAGATTGCGATGGTTGAAATTATTGCCGGCGAAAAAGGAAAGGGCAAAACAAAGTATTTATTAGATAAGGTAAATGAATCTATTAAGTCCGCATCTGGCAACATTGTTTATTTGGACAAGAGTCAGAAGCACATGTATGAATTGAACAATCGAGTTCGTCTGATCAATGTAACCGACTTCCCGGTTACGAACTGTGATGAGTTTCTAGGTTTTATCTGCGGCATTGTATCCCAGGATCACGATCTGCAGGAAATGTATCTGGACAGCTTTTTAACAATTGCAAATCTCGGTGACGGCCAGATCAATCACGCGATCGAAAAACTGGATATTATCAGCGAAAAGTACAACGTCAGGTTTGTACTCAGTGTCTCCAGGAACGAAGTAGACCTTCCCGAATGTGCAAAAGCAAAGATCATTGTTTCTCTGTAAAATAACCTGCAAAGAAAAATATAAGGTGCCTTTTGGCACCTTATTTCATGATTCGCATTTATCCGGTGAATCATCCGATAGAATGGATGCGTCCATAGACGCTGATCAGATAAAGCCCGGCAATTCCCACCAGTGCATAGATGATGCGGGACAGCCATGACATACTTCCAAACAGGAATGCAACAAGATCAAACTGGAAAAATCCGATCAGCCCCCAGTTGACTGCACCTACAATTACCAGGGTTAGCAAAACATAATCCCAGAATTTTGAATTCATAGTTACTACCTCCTTTACTCAGATAGTATTTCATGTCATCTGAAAAATATGCGCGAGGCAGTGAATACCGCACAGGAATTAACATGAAAAAAAACAGAAAAATTGTAAGATATCCACGAGCACTCAACCTCAATATCGGCGTGATTTTTTTTGCGCTCATTTTTGTATATCTGATTTTTAACGTATATGCTTATGTGACGGCAAAGCATGTGACATATTACGAGGTGGATGAGGGAAGCATCCGCGTTCAGACAAGCTATACCGGACTTGCGCTTCGGGAAGAGCAGGTTATCTATGCAAACGAGGGAGGTTTTGTCAATTATTACCTGAAGGATAATTCCCGTGCGAAGAAAGGCTCACTCATCTGCTCTGTGGATGAAAACGGCAATATCGCAAGCCAGATCACAGATGCAGGAGGATCAGATCATTCGCTGGATGCCGACGCGTATCGCGTGTTGGTTGAAGAGATGAGAGATTACATGAATACTTATTCTGATATGACTTTTTATGAGAGCTATACCTTCAAAGACGATCTGCGGGCAGAGCTGATGGAGGCGGTGAATTTAAGTGCTTTAAACTCCATGTCGGAGTATGCACAGGATGCTGAGGCTGAGCGCACATTTCACCGGATGAACGCGCCCGAACCCGGAATCGTTTCCTACTACTATGATGGTTACGAGGGTGTTACTGTGAATAGTTTTACGGAAGAGATGCTGGATGAATCAGTTTATGAGAAGAAAAACTGCAAGGCTGCGGAGAATGTAGAGGCAGGCGATCCGCTCTACAAGCTTGTGACCTCGGAGGACTGGCAGCTTGTGTTTGCCATTGACGATCAGGTACGCGTACTGCTTGAGGATGATTCTGCCATCAATGTGCGCTTCCGATCGGACGAGACGACTGCGTGGGCATCTTACGAAATTTTAAATCGCGACGACAGAACCTGGCTTGTTCTGAACTTTACAAACTCCCTGATCCGTTATGCCTCGGAGCGTTTTATCGATGTGGAGCTGATGCTGGCAAAGCAGGAGGGGCTGAAGATTTCCAACAGCTCCATCGTCTCCAAAGATTTTTACGTTGTGCCCAGCACATATTTTACCCATGGCGGCAATTCCAATTCGAGGGGTCTGCTTGTTGAGACAAAAAACGAGGACGGCGAAACTATCAAACAGTTTATTGCCACAAATATATATTATTCTTCAGAAGAGAGCTATTATGTGAATGAGGAAGGACTTGCGGCTGGCACAAAGGTCATTAATCCCGCCGGAGGGGAAAACCTTGTTTTAAGTGCCCCGGAGAGTCTTCAGGGAGTCTACAACATCAACAAAGGTTATGCGGTATTCCGTATCATTGATATTTTGTACCAAAATGAAGAATATGCTATCATTGCACGGGGTACAGACTACGGACTCTCGCAATACGACCATATTGCGCTGGACGGCTCACTTGTCACGGAGCATGAGATTATCGCACAGTAGGCAGCTGTCCGAAACGAGAGCAGTCATGATGCCGACAGTTATCACTGCCGATTTTACCGGCGGTGCGTATATCATAAAAAAGAACAGGAGCGTAAAAGATGTTACAGGACAATTATAAAAAGGTAGAAGAGCATATCGCGGCGGCATGTATGCGGGCAGGCAGAGACCGTTCCGAGGTGACACTCATCGCTGTGAGTAAGACAAAGCCGGTGGAAATGCTGCGGGAGGTTTACGAAGCGGGAGCAAGAATTTTCGGTGAAAATAAAGTACAGGAAATCTGCGAGAAATACGACAAGCTTCCTTCAGATGTAAGCTGGCATATGATCGGACATCTGCAGCGGAATAAGGTTCGGCAAGTCATCGATAAGGTCGCACTGATTCATTCGGTGGATTCCTACCGGCTGGCGCAGGAGATCAGTGTCCAGGCACAGAAGAGGGGACTGACGATACCGATTCTTGTGGAGGTAAATATCGCAGGGGAGGAGAGCAAATTTGGCATCTCCGCAGATGACACGATTCAGCTGGTGGAGGAGATCTCTCTGCTCCCGAATCTGCGCATACAGGGGCTTATGACAATCGCGCCCATTGTGTCTGACCCGGAGGACAACAGAGCCTATTTTCGCCAAATCAAACAATTATCTGTTGACATAAAAAACAAAAACATTGATAATGTATGTATGGAAATTTTGTCCATGGGAATGACTGGCGATTATGAAGTCGCCATTGAGGAGGGCGCAACGATGGTTCGCGTCGGAACAGGCATATTTGGCGCCCGCAATTACAGCAATAAGGCATAAGCAAAAGGATGCGTGTGAAGGCGCGCGGCTTTACCTCAATTTTGCGAACGGGCGATACATTAAAAGTAGGAGAGATAGTTCATGGGAGTATTTGACGGATTTTTAAATATGATGCGTCTCGGGCCGGATGATGATGATGATTTTTACGATGAGGGCTACGAGGACGAAGTGGATGAGACACCGAAGTCCAGCGGAAGCCGCAGCACAAAAAATCGCTCGGATTACGAACCGGAAGAATCTGTTCCTGAAATAAAGCGTACCAGGGAAAAGCCTCAGGGCAAGATCACACCGATGCGGAGCTCTTCACGGCGTTCTCAGAATACGGCAGGCATGGAAGTATGCGTGATCAAACCCACCACCTTTGACGAGTCACGGGAAATCACCGAGACACTTCTGGCCAACCGCACCGTAGTGTTAAATGTGGAAGGTCTGGATGTGGATATCGCACAGCGGATTATTGATTTTACGTCAGGATCATGCTTTGCCATCAACGGCAACTTACAGAAAATTTCCAACTATATCTTTATCATTACGCCGGAGAGCGTCGATATATCCGGGGATTTCCAAAATTTTATGGACAGCTTTGATATATCGGGGATCTGAGACTATGAATGATGAGTTGCTTTACATGGGAAAGCGGTTTCTGGATTTATCGAGACAGGCCAATCGAAAGGGAATTGTGACCTTCAGCGATTTTCTTTCTTTGAGTGAACAGGCGATTTTACAGCAGAATGCGGGGGAGCTTGTGACAGCTTATGAACTGTTTGGAGGATATGAGTATGCAGAGCGTCAGATGGCAGCGTTCATCCCTGATGCTCTCTTTTATGCGCAGGAAGAAAATATTTCCCGCCGGATTTGCAGATCCGCAGACAGAAGCTTGCCGCTAAAGGAGCAGGAAGTCCTGGCATATCCCTTCAAATGCCTGCGTATCATACCCAGCTATCCGAAATTTGCGGAGAAGCTGACACACCGCGACGTACTGGGCGCCCTTATGAGTCTTGGCGCAAAGCGAAGCAAGCTGGGCGATTTGATCGTTGACGATGAAAACATATTTGTTTTTGCCGAGGAGACGATTGTTCCCTATATTGTAGACAACCTCTCCATGGTGCGCCATACCGCTGTGACACTTGATGTTCTGGAAGAGCGGCAGATCTCATATGAGCCGAATTTTGAGGAAAAAGAGGCAATTGTCACGTCCAATCGACTGGATGCGGTCATTGCCGCTATCTGTAAGATATCCCGCGCTACATCCAGAAAGCTCATCGCAGATGGCAAAATTTTTGTGAATGGCGCCGAATGTTTACATAATACTTATTATTGTAAACAAGGAGAAGTCCTTTCCATCCGCGGCTTTGGAAAAGTGCGCTTTGGGGAGATACTTGGCACAACAAAAAAAGACCGGCTAAAGTTTTCCTACAAAATTTACAGTTGAGTGTTTGAGGCAGGAAAGGAGTATGTGACATGCGAAAGGAGATAACGGTCCACTATAATGGTAATCCGTGTTATGAGATCACACTAAACGAGACGTTCGATCATCTTGCGGATGATATCTTCCGTGCAGTTGGAGATACAAAAACGAAAAAGATCTGCATTGTATCCGATTCAAACGTGGCAAAAATATACTTGAACAGGGTCCGTGCCATCCTGGAGCCACAGTTCTGCGGATTTATTTCTTTTGTTTTCGAGGCCGGAGAGCAAAGTAAAAATATGGATACAGTTCAAAAATTATATGAACAGTTAATAGTTAACCATTTCGACCGACATGATCTGCTCGTTGCACTTGGCGGCGGGGTCGTCGGAGATCTGACCGGGTTTGGCGCAGCTACCTATCTGCGGGGCATTGACTTCATACAGATACCAACGTCCTTACTGGCGCAGGTGGATTCAAGCATCGGCGGCAAAACCGGTGTGGATTTTTGGCAGTATAAGAACATGGTGGGCTCTTTTTATCAGCCAAGGCTTGTTTACATGAGCACGGAGGTGTTTCATTCGCTTCCTGACCGGCAGTTCGCAGGCGGCATGGCAGAGGAGATTAAGCATGGACTCATCCGGGACAAGGCATACTATATATGGATGCGTGAAAACCGTGAGCTTATTTTACGGAAGTCTCCCGAAACGCTGATCGATCTGCTTGAAACCGGCTGCAATATCAAGCGTGTTGTTGTGGAAAATGATCCTAAGGAAAAGGGAGAGCGGGCGCTGCTGAACTTTGGGCACACGATCGGGCATGCCATCGAGAAGCTGTCTGATTTTTCCCTTTATCACGGAGAATGTGTATCCCTCGGCATTGTGGCGGCATCATTTTTATCCATGAAAAAAGGAAATCTGACCGCTGAAGAGCTTCACGACATTGAGGATGTGCTTGCATCCTATGATCTGCCGGTCCGCACCGACGGCTACGATAGAAATAAAATTTTGGAGACTTCAAAATCAGACAAAAAAATGATTGGCGGAAAAATAAAGTTTACTTTATTAAAAAATATCGGCGAGGCATATTCGGATTTAAGCCTGACGGACGAGGATCTGCTCGAGGCCATCGAATATGTGCTGTGCCCGTAAGGAGTTTTTATGAACACAAAAAAGCAGCTGGGAATGCTCTATGGACTCGGGGCGGTCCTTTCTATTATTTTGATCTGGCTGGATCAGTTTACCAAGCACCTGGCAGTCGAAGGGCTTCGCGGACAGCAGCCGTTTGTGCTGCTTGAAGGTGTGTTTGAGCTTCGCTATCTGGAAAACCAGGGGGCAGCCTTTGGCGTATTACAGGGGAAACGCATGTTTTTTCTTGTGATTACATTTCTGATGATTTTGCTTTTAGTCTATACTTATGGCAGAATACCCGTGCGGAGAAAATTTTATGCGCTGCACGGCATCTGCATAGCGCTGTTCGCCGGGGCAATCGGAAATTGTATTGATCGGATTGAAAATAATTATGTGATTGATTTCTTTTATTTTTCGCTGATTCATTTCCCGATTTTTAACGTGGCGGATATCTACGTCACATGTGCGATGGCCCTATTTGTCATTCTTTTTCTTTTTTATTATAAGGAAGACGAGCTTGACTTGCTGGCCGCGCGGATTTTTCCGTGGAAAAAAACGGAGGCAAGGGAGTCATGAACAGCGTCATTACGACCTTTGAGGTTTCTTATGAATATGAGGATGAACGATTAGATAAGTTCCTGGCCGCGGTTTTTCCGGATCGGTCAAGAACTTATTTTTCGAAACTCATCCGGGATGGAAACGTCACGATGAGCGGGAAAGCGCTGAAGGCAAATTATCGCCTCCGTGCGGAAGATCTGATTACGGTGGAACTGCCGCCTGCCGAGCGGCTCACAATCGAGGCGGAAAATATTCCCCTTGATATTCTCTACGAAGATGACGACCTGCTTGTCGTGAACAAGCCGAAGGGGATGGTGGTGCACCCTTCAGCCGGACATTATTCCGGCACTCTGGTGAATGCCGTCATGTATCATTGCGGCAACAGCTTAAGCGGCATTGGAGGAGTGGTGCGCCCAGGTATCGTCCACCGCATTGATCGGGACACCACAGGATCGCTCATTGTCTGCAAGACGGACCAGGCTCATACAAACATCGCCGCACAGCTGAAAAATCATTCCTGCAACCGCAGATATCGAGGGATCGTTATCGGAAATTTGCGGGAAGACGAGGGTGTGATCGATGCGCCCATCGGCCGTGATCCATCAAACCGTAAAAAGATGGCAGTCAACAAAAAAAACGGGAAAGAGGCGGTGACGCATTACCGTGTGCTGGAGCGCTTTGGCAATTATACTTATGCGGAATTTAAACTGGAAACCGGGCGTACACACCAGATCCGTGTGCATATGGCGAGCATCGGCCACCCTTTACTCGGTGACGAAGTATACGGAGGCCGAAAAGCAAACGGCAGATGGAAGCTGGAAGGTCAGACATTGCATGCCATGAATTTGGGATTTATTCACCCGACAACCGGAGAATTTTTGGAAATTTGTGCACAATTGCCAAAATATTTTGAAAAATTGTTAGCAGATTTGCGTTAATAATGTTATAATAAATATATCCCAACCAGAAAGGATGTGTTTCTATGGAAAATATTATTTATACGATTGGACGTGAATTTGGAAGTGGCGGCAAGGATGTGGGCCAGAAGCTGGCAAAACGGCTGGGAGTTCCTTTTTTTGATAAGGAGCTGTTGAGCCGTGCAGCGGCAGAAAGCGGTTTATGCGAAGAAATTTTTCATATGCAGGATGAAAAGCCCACCAGCAGCTTTTTGTATTCCTTAGTGACAGATACTTATTCCTTCAGCCATTATCACGGCAGTGCTTATCTGGATATGCCACTAAGCCAGAAGGTATTTCTCGCACAGTTTGATACGATCAAGAGAATTGCAAAGGAAGGCTCCTGCGTCATTGTAGGCCGCTGTGCCGACTATGCGTTGTCCGAGCACACAAACTGCATCAATGCATTTATCTATGCAAGTAAGGATTATCGCATCAAACGTGTCGCCAGAGACCTGGAGCTTTCCGAGGGAAAGGCAAAGGATCTGATCAACCGCACGGATAAACAGCGCGCAAGCTATTACAATTTCTATACAAATAAAAAATGGGGCGATTCCCGCAGCTATGATCTGGCGCTCAGCAGTGAAAAAATCGGCATTGATGGCTGTGTGGAGATATTGCTGAAATACGGGGAGATCTCGTAAACTATTCGCAAAAGAACAGTTTAACGAATAGTTAGAGGCTGTGCGCAGGTGTATGATGGAAATTTGCTATCTGCGGCACAGCCTCCAACTAATTCGTTAAACTGTGTGGAATCCATAAACATATTCGTTAAGCTGTGCGCAGGTGTTTCATAAATCCCTGCAGCGCAGCTTTCGCATGCCATGAAGACAGATTCCACGACATCAGCGAATCATCACTTAAAAGCTTTCGGTTATATCCGAGCCACCGAACGAGCCATCCGTAGGTTTCATCATCTGGACGAAGGTAGTCAAACAGTTGCTCGCCGGGCTGCACGTCACAGGCCTGACAGGTTATTTGCAGCTTTTCACACACTTCCTTTGCGTATCCGTCATCTTCCTGCTCCAGCAAGCTGATGGCCTCCGGCAAAGCATCCAGGGAAAGCTGGCTCATATACTCAAAGATGCCGTCGGCATTGTCTTCAGTCATGTGCGCCAAATCGTACTGCACCACAAACCGCTCCGCATTGGAAAAGGAAAATAGCGTGTATACAATGCTGATTACCGTCACGAAGTACGGCAGAATCCGAAACTTTTCGTTAAAAACACTTGCGGCCACGCCTGCCAGCAAAACCGCGATTGTCCCCAATGCCACCAGCACAACGACCCGCAAAACCGTCAGATGATATGCCTGCACATACAGGATCATCCGGTAAGCGCTGGATGCTGTCATCACATAGCTGCACAGACAGATGCCGAGCAATACATATCTCAAATAGCTGACATCCTCAAAAAATCGTTTCACTGACAGGACCAGAAACACATTTAAAATGCACACAAACAGCAGCTGGAAAAAACCGGCGCGCGCATACTGTGCGTAAGTCATACCCTTCGGAAGTGTTCCAAACCCTCCAAAGAGATAGATGATCTGCACGAGGCAGAACCACACGTACAGCACGAGTACGGAGCTGATAACGATCTGTGCAATCATAGCGGGATACTTGGTCTGCGCCGCTTCCACTCTCTCACCGCTGCTTTCAAGTATATAGTGCATACCGCAGTAAGATGCAAGCAATCCGAATAAAAAGCTGCAGCAAATGCCAAACACATCCACATGAATCTCTGGTACCCAGGTGAAGGTAAAATATCCCATCATATTTTTAAACACCGCATCTGCGCTCATGAGCAGACTCCCCAGAAAAAGAAGTACCGGAATGGTGATGATAATGCCAAGCAGAGCCATGTGCTGCTTTTTCACCTGTTCGTCGTCATGCCTGCCGCCCTGTTTCTGTATATGTGTGTAAATCCAACTATACCCTTCCGCAAAGGGTGTCCATACCTTCCCGATTGCTCCAAAGACCGCAAAAGCCATGCTTTTAAGCATTTCCAGTATGCTCCAGCCGTCACTGTTTTTCGTCTGTGTCAGAAGAAAATAGAGAAGCAGCAGGCAAAATCCGCATTTATTACAGAAAATCAACCATCTGTTTGCTGTCAAAAGAGTGGAGATTCCGAGCAGGCCCATAAGCGCCAGCAGAAAGCCGCTGCCTTTTTTCAGCCGCAGACCAGATGTGCGCATCAGATAGAGCGCGTAAAGTGCCGTCGCGAATATCCATGCAAAAATTCCCAGGCCGGTACTGTTTTGATAAGTGAATACCGTGTAAGAAGCCGCGTAAACCATACTTGGAACAAAAAGCCTGGCAAACCATTTTGCGCGGCTCTCCTGCTCTTTTCTGCGCTGTTCTTCATCCACGATCACCGCTTCACTCCAGGTCTTTACCGGGACTGCCTGATTGCTTTGCTGCCTGTTTGTCTGTAATTCTCCCATATTCAATCCTCCAGATATTCCAGAAGATCTCCCGGCTGACAGTCTAATACATGACAGATTTTGTTTAAGGTTTCCAGCTTGATCGCCTTTGCTTTTCCATTTTTTAATATGGAGATGTTCGCCATAGTAATACCGACGCGCTCCGAAAGCTCCGTCACGCTCATTTTGCGTTTGGCGAGCATCACATCTAACCGAATAATGATCACTCCTGCACCGTCCTTTTCCTAAATTGACATCCACATCTCTTTATATTGTCAGATCGTTTTCCTGCCGCAGCTCGTATGCCTTAAAAATCAAATGTGATAAGGCGGCGGCGATAATTGTAACAATCATGCTCAGAAAGATGCCAAATATAAGGATCACCAGTGCGCCGGTCTTCATCCAGCCTCCGACTGCCAGAAACAGCAATCCGATAAACCACTCGATCGTCAGAAAAAAAGCGAGCCGACTGATGGACGTAAAGGCGGCGGCATTTTCCTTCGAAAAGGAATTGTCGAGGCCAATCTGCCTGCAAACCTGCCAGAAATGGTATAAAATGGCATAACACGGAATTGCGATGGCAGCCGTATATGCAAGTCCCGGATAAAACAGGAATGCAAGCTGTGGATAACGCTGTTTTGAGATGACCGCAAGAATCGGAACGACCATAAAGAAAAATACGATGCCCATCGCCGCCAGCAAAACAGTCACTGCCTTTAACCACCTGGAGATTTCTGATTGTGTCATATTTTTTCCTTTCTTCGATCAGCGGTACCATTCTGATCTCTTTTGATTTTAGCACATCAAAAAATGAAATTCAATATAAATTTATCGTAATTCAATAAATTTATATTGAATCATATTCATTTTGAAAGATTTTTAGGAATAGATTTCGGGACGAAGCGGACAAAAAAACACAGACAAATCCGGCCAAACAATCGACGATACAGCATACCAGCTCAGCCTGCGGCTTTACTGCCATACTGTCTTACAACAGCTCTGCCGAATCGAATATGATCGTAAACGGCCCGTCGTTTAACAGCTCCACCTTCATATCCGCGCCAAAGGCCCCGGTTTCCACCGGAAATTCCAGACTGCATTTTTCAATGATATATTCATACAATTCGTTTGCAAGCGTTGGATTGCCCGCCTTTGTGAAGGAGGGGCGATTTCCCTTTTTACAATCCGCATA
Source organism: uncultured Lachnospiraceae bacterium (assembly GCA_949132985.1). Lineage (GTDB taxonomy): Bacteria > Bacillota > Clostridia > Lachnospirales > Lachnospiraceae > W0P33-017. Next base: position 10,124 of record CASCGD010000009.1, on the reverse strand, counting down.
CAGCGTAAACTGGCTGACAAGCAGCAGGCTCCCGTCTACATCCCGCAGAGAAAGGTTTGTCTTCCCCTGTGCATCCTCAAAAATGCGAAGTCCAAGCAGTTTCTTTACAAGCTTATCCGCGATTTCCTTTGTATCATCCTCTGACACACCGATCAATACCAGAAATCCTCTGCCGATCTTCCCGATTACCTTCTCTTCCACCGTGACACTTGCACGGCTCACCTTTTGAATTACAAACTTCATATTCGAGCTCCCCTCTGTCTGGAATTTTACCGTTCCGATTTTAACAATGCATAATAACTGGCATCACATATCCCTTGATTGTTTCGGTCAAAACTGCGCAGAGTCCCTTCATACTTCATTCCGCATTTCATCATTACTTTGCCGGAATTTAGATTTCTTGGGTCATGTCTTGCCTCGATACGATTTACATTTACCTTGTCAAAAAAGAAGTTCATCACCACTCTCATTGCTTCAGAAGTGATTCCCTTTTTCCACCATTTCCTTCCAATACAGTATCCGATATGTACCATAGAAACGTCTTCATTCATATTGACAACACTGATGGAACCAACAGGTTCATCGCCGTTTTCTTTTAAAACAATCGCCCACTGATAATACTTTTCATCAGAATAGGAGTTTACCCATTCTTTCAGTACAGATTTTGTAACTTCAATATTGGAATGTGCGGGCCATGTTAAATATTTTGTCACCTCGTCATCGGATGCCCAGTTTTTGTACATGGCAACGGCATCATCTTTGGTGAACCTTCTTAAAATCAATCGTTCCGTTTCTAATCTTTGTGTTCCGCAATGCAGCATAATTTTTCTCCTTTCAAGTTCCGATTTCTTTATTACATGTGAATTCCCGACAATGGAAAACTACCGTCAAAATCTGCTCCACACGCTGTTAATGATAAAACCAATATAAACGAACACAAATATGCGAATATTTTTTCATAATCTTACCTCATATCGAAGAGAGTTTCTCGTGCGGTAAATGGATTGTATCGGTTCCGCCCGCGGTTTCATGAAACCCGATTCATGGATGGTTTCCTTTCCGCAAAAGGCTGAATTTTTAAATGAAATATTGTCAAAATTATCTATTTTATATAGAAAAAACGGTTCAAAACAGTTAAAATAGAACCGGATATCATTGGAATAGTTTCCATAAATATACCATCAACAATCAATAGTATAAATGTTTTGCCGGATAATCGCAATGCGATTTACAAAAAAGGAGTTTTATTTTGAAGGAAAAAGCATATCACGAAAAAGTAAACATCACAAATGCCGTCCGGCTGCGGGAGCAGCTTCTGGTTCTGCCGAAGTTCTGCCGTGAGTATTTTGTAGGCATTGAGCCGACGACATCTTCACGGACAAGGCTGGCGTACGCCTATGATCTTGGCATTTTTTTTGAGTACATACATGACAATAATCCTGTTTACGGGAAAATGCCGGTCACGGACTATCCCCTCTCACTTCTGGACGAGGTGACGGCGCTTGATATCGAGGAGTATCTCTCCTATCTGAAATATTATGAAAAAAACGGCGTGGAACACACGAACGACGAGCGGGGGCTTGCCAGAAAACTTGCGAGTCTGCGCAGTCTTTACAATTATTTTTTTAAGAAAGAGATGATTGAAAAAAACCCGCCGGCACTGGTGTCAACGCCGAAAATTCACGAGAAAAATATCACCCGTCTCGACATTGATGAGGTCGCTCTGCTCTTAGATCAGGTGGAATCCGGCGAAAAGCTGACGGAACGTCAGCGAAAGTACCATGAGCAGACCAAAACCAGAGACCTGGCAATGATGACACTGATGCTCGGCACCGGAATCCGTGTGTCGGAGTGCGTTGGTCTGGATATCGACGATCTGGATTTCAAAAACAATGGCATCAAGATACACCGCAAGGGCGGCGCTGAGGTAGTCGTATATTTCAGCGATGAGGTAGCGGACGCATTGCTGGATTATCTGGAGGAGCGGGAAACGATGGAAGCGGCGGATGGACATGGCAACGCTCTTTTTCTCTCCATACAGCGCAAACGGATCCAGGTGCGATCCGTGGAAAATCTGGTAAAGAAATATTCCAGGCTCGTGACCACCGTAAAAAATATTACACCTCACAAGCTGCGCAGTACCTACGGTACAACGCTCTATCAGGAAACCGGTGACATCTATCTCGTGGCGGACGTGCTCGGCCACAAGGATGTCAACACGACGAGACGCCACTATGCGGCACAGGCGGATGAACGGCGCCGCATGGCCGGGCGTGTCGTACAGCTTCGGGATAAGCCGATGGATGAATAAATCACTTGCCTGCGAACCCGCCAATCTACAAGGTCGTTGTGACAGGAACCAGAATATAGTACCCTTCCTGAATATGATCGGAGGACAAACCATTCAGCATTTTCAAGTTTTCTACAAATACCGCGGTATCCTGATTGCCGCGGTATTGCTGTGCGATGCTCCAGAGGGAGTCGCCGCTGGAAATGTATACGCTCTCATATGCGGTCAGCCGTTCGATTTGAGCCGCCCGGGCGCGCTTTGCCTTGGCCAGAGTGCTCAGTGCAAAAATACAGAGCAGGAGCACAATCAGAATACCTGAAAGGCAAATAAATTTTTTGAAGAAAGGTGTGTTTACCATGCGCCGTATTGTTCTCATCTGTATACCCCCTTATACCGATCTTTGATCGGTGTTTGAGTAAAAACGTCCGTTCGGAACAGCTGTTCTTTTTAAAATATATCATCAGAACAACTGTTTGTCAACAAAAAAACAAACATACATTCCGAAAATTTGTTTGCTTTTTTTATTGGGATATGGTATAGTTGAAATGGAACAATTTATATGCGTATCTGCCTTCCGATAAAACGGCAGGTAACGCAGGAAGGCGCATGCCGATACCGATTGAAGCAGGAGGGTATTATATGTCAGCAAAGAAAATCAGTGACAAGCAACGCGAGATTTTAGAATATATTAAGCACGAAATTTTACAGCGCGGCTATCCGCCGGCTGTCCGGGAGATCTGCGAGGCGGTCCACCTTAAATCCACCTCTTCCGTACACTCCCATTTAGAGACACTCGAGAAAAACGGCTATATCCGCCGAGACCCTACCAAGCCCCGGGCGATTGAGATTTTGGATGATGAGTTTAACCTTACAAGGCGTGAGGTGGTAAATGTGCCGATGATCGGACAGGTGGCTGCTGGTGAGCCGATTCTTGCGGAGCAGAATATTGTGGATTACTTTCCGATTCCCGTGGAATATATGCCAAATTCCGAGAGCTTTATGTTAAAGGTGAAGGGTGATAGCATGATTAATGCGGGGATTTTAAACGGCGACACCGTTCTTGTACAGCGGCAGTCCACAGCGCAAAACGGTGAGATGGTTGTGGCGCTCGTTGACGATTCCGCCACGGTAAAGACATTTTATAAGGAAGACGGACACTACCGCCTCCAGCCGGAAAACGATACGATGAGTCCGATCATTGTGGATGATTGTGAAATTCTTGGGAAGGTGTTCGGCGTACTCCGTTTCCTTCAGTAAATATTTTTCAGGTGGGCAGGTAAATCCACTGCCCGTCGCCATATACCTTTTAAGCATGAAAAATGTCAGACGATTTTTACATCTGGCGTTCCTGATTTCTATGGTTCCGTTTTTATAGCTGCCGGCTCATTCTCTGAGTCTGTGTACAATTATTTCAAGGGGCAGGTATCCTGTCCCTGTTATTCCCGCGAGCAATGAGAAAAATAGCCATTTTTACATGGATATTTGACGAATACCGCGAGGGTCAAATACCCCGCAGCTTACAGCGGGGTATTTGATTCTCTAATCCTGAACGAAAAATATTTTATCCCGAATCTCCTGCATCCGATAGTCCAGAGATTCTATGGAGTCGGCACATTCTTTCAACTGCACCCCAATCTCATCCGTATTCTCAATATTCTTTTTATATTTCAGCTTGTGCTCCAGGCTTGCCCAAAAGTCCATGGCGATTGTGCGGAACTGTACCTCTGCCTTCATATATTTTTTTTCATGCGGCAAAAAAACCGGCACGCTCAAAATTAAATGAAGGCTCCGGTAACCGTTCTCCTTTGGTGTCTTTATATAGTCTTTTTTCCGTAGCAGAATGATATCGTCCTGCCGGCTCAAAAGCTCTGCCAGACGGTAAATATCATCCGGGAATGAACAGATCACACGTACACCGGCCACGTCCGTGAGATTTTCCTGAATACTCTCAACGGTCAGTGGATATCCCCTCTTCTCAAGCTTCCTATAGATGCTCTCGGGTGACTTCAGCCTGCACTTGATGGACTCAAAGGGATTGCGCTTGTACTCCTCGGAAAACATATCGCTTAATACGTGCAGACGGGACTCAACCTCGCGCATGACGGAGCGGTACTCCACCATAAGCTTATGGAAGGACTTGGCTTCACTCAGTTTTTCCGCCTGCAGCTGTATGATTTCACGCTGCTTTTTCAGTGCTTCCTCCTGCTCCCACACCTTTTGCTGCAGTTGATTTTTGCAGTTGAACAGATCGATCGTATTTTTAACCCTGTTTCTGACGATGGATGTTTCAAATGGTTTGTGAATAAAATCCGATGCACCAAGCTCCAAACACCGGTTTTCGATCTCAACCGCATGTTCGCCGCTGATGATGAGCACCGGCATATCATCCATGTACCCCATAATCCTCAATTCGGAAATCACGTCGAAGCCGTTCATTTCCGGCATCCTCAGATCCAACAGAAGCGCTGCGATTTTTCTATGGTACGCCTGAAGCTTTTGCAGCGCTACCTTGCCGTTCTCAGCTGTTTCAATTTCAAAGTCATCTTCAAGGATACTCCGCAGCAGCTCACGGTTTAGCTCTGCATCGTCCACAATCAATATCTTTTGCATGTTATGTTCTACTCCTGGTTCCACAGCTGCCCGGGATATACCCCCGCATCCCTTTTCCGTGAAAGTGCAGCCTGTACAAGGGGCTTGTCCTCCTGATAGGTAACACCGTACCACTGCTCACTGACCGGAAGTACACGCACGCGCACACGCTTCTCATCAAGCATCCTTCCAATCTCCATCGGCAGATAATATTCGCCTTTCTGCGGATTACTTAAAAGCTCCGATGTCAAAAACCTCCGCAGACCCTCATCTAACATGGCAAAAATGTCCGGCGTAAAGCCCCACATATTCATTGATACGACAGTGTCCGGCTCCAAAACGGTTTCTCCGCAGCAGATATGCCCGCCCTTTTTTTCGATTGCGGTCTGTTCATCGACTGACAAAAGATAGTCGTCCGCGTCCAGCCGGCAGATTCCCCGCGCCACGGTTCCGTGCTCGCTCAGTGTGCGTTCCAGCCGAAAGCCGGCCATGGCATAGGCACCCCTCCCGTCCTCCGGAAGCTGTTTGAAATAATCATACATTCTGGCATACGCACTGACGCCGTAATAATCGTCCGCATTGATGACTATAAAGGACGTATCGATCTTTTCACGACAACACCAAACCGCATGTCCGGTGCCGAGCGGTTTCTTTCGTTCCTCTGGAAGAGCAAAGCCTTCCGGCAGAGCATGAATACTTTGATAAATATAGTTCACATCTATGGACGAAGCCATACGCTTACCGATCAGCTCATGAAAATCGTCATGATTTTCCTCGCGAATAATGAAAAAAACGGTCTCAAAGCCTGCTCTTTTTGCGTCGAAAACAGCATAGTCAATCAGTCGATGCCCATTCTCATCCATTGCATCAAGCTGTTTGAGTCCTCCGTAACGGCTGCCGAGCCCGGCTGCCATAATGACCAAAACAGGATTTTTTTTCATAGCTGTTGACCTTTCTACAATGCAGTGCCCGGCGGCAAAACCTGCGGGCATGCCGTCAAAAAATTTACCTTCTACAGTTCATCCGGGGAAATCTCTTTTCCGTCCGTCCAGATGCGCTCCAAATCGTAAAACAGACGGTCTTCCCTGGAAAATACATGCACGATAATATCCGTATAATCCATGAGAATCCATGTGGAATTGCGGTTTCCCTCCGTCTGCTTTAGCTGACATCCTGCCTCATGGAGCGCTTCATCCACGGCGTCGCACATGGCCTGGAGCTGGTTTGGATTTGCACCGTCGGCGATGATAAAATAGTCTGCCATCGGAGAAACACCGCTGATATCGATAATCTTGATGTTCTCGCCCTTTTTGTCCGCCAATGCATCGTAAGCGATTTTTGCATATTTTGCACTTTCTGTCATTTTGCCTTCCTCCTTAAATCATATATTATTCACACATATAATAATCATAGGTTTCTTTTGTCATCGGGTCAACCAGTTTCGGTGAATTTTTGAGATATTTTATCGTATCTTGCAGGATCAGGCGGCAGGCTTCATCCAGATTCTTAAATGCCGCACGCCGAATGATGTCAAGATTTCCCGCACGGTCTCTGTGAGGCTCAATGTAGTCCGCAATAAAAATAATCTGCTGGAGACGGCTCATGGCAGGTGCTCCGGTCGTATGGCTGGAAATAGCATGACACACCTCGTCGTCGTCAATTCCATATTTTTCCTTTGCCAGTACCGCTCCAAGCCGCGCATGTATGAGCGCCGTATTTTTCTTTTCGATATCGGCCAGGTGAACATGGTATTTTTTGCACAGCGCCAGTTTTTTTTCATCGGAATAACATTTTGCACAGTCATGCAAAAGTCCTGCGAGCAGCGCCCTTTCCATATCTACCTCATGGCTCATGGCAAGTGCTGCGGCCGTGTACATGACACCCAGCGTATGCTCATAGCGGTATTCATCCAATTTTTTTTTCATCTTGTGCTGCAGCTTCAAAATTTTCTCATCCATTGTTCATCCCTCCAGGCTGCTGAAGCGTTATCGGTTTTCGGTGTACAATTGATTTTCCGAAATATAAACGCGCACATTTTCCGGAACCTGATAGCGGATCGTCTCCTTCATGCGCACGCGTTTGCGCAGGCTGCTGGAACTCACCGACAGATTCGGTGTTTGTATCAGCTGCACGTCTGCGCCGTAAAGCCGCCTTAACTCTTTTGCGTAGTCAGAAAGCTGATCTCTGTCACACTCATCGCGGACCGCCGCGGCAAGCGTGGCATATTTGCAGATAATTTCCGGGTGATACCAGGTCTTAAAATCCCGCAGGGAATCCCCTCCCATGATAAAAATAAGTGCATCCCCTGGGAATTCCTCGTGAAGCTCCTGCAATGTCAGGCAGGAATAGCTCACCCGTTTTTCGCGAAGTTCCCGGTCATCCGCCACGAAGGCCGGATTACCTTCGATCGCAAGAGCAACCATACGAAGCCTGTGTTCGCCGCTCTCAATATCCGCATCTGTTTTGTGCGGCGGTGCCCCGTTGGGAATAAAACGCACCTCATCGAGAAACAGCTGTGACCGGGCATTCTCGGCGATCAGAAGATGTCCGTTGTGAACGGGGTTGAACGTACCTCCCATTATGCCGATTTTTCTCATGCGGCACCTCTACTTTGGAAGAACAATCTTCGGATACTTTCTGTTCGGGCGGTACAAAACAATCTTTTTGCCGATCACGATCACAACGTTTGAACGCGTGCGCTCCGCCACTATCTCCGCAAGCTCCCTCGGGTCATCCTTACAGTTTTTCAGCACGGAAATTTTAATCAGCTCCCGCTTCTCCAGCGCGTCACTGATGGCCTGTATCATCGCGGGTGTAACTGAGGACTTTCCGATCTGAAAAATCGCATCCTCCGTACTTGCAAGCCCCTTCAGATAGGAGCGCTGTTTACTCGTAAATTCCATTGGCTTTCCTCCAGCATTATTTATAATAGTCGAAACGCAGGCCGTACATGCGTACCGTATCCCCATCCTGGATACCCTGCTCCTCAAGCTTTTTTAAAACGCCCTGCTCCTTTAAGAATTTCTGGAAAAACAGAAATCCTTTTTCGGATTCAATATTCGCGTAGCCAAGCATCTTGTCGATCTTTGGCCCTTCCACAACGTACTCCTTCTCATCCGCGTCATATTCCACTGTGTAAGCTTCATTCTCAAATACATGAAGCTCAGGGAAATATTCCTGCTCATAAACGTAAGGTGCTTCATCCATCTCATCAAGCAGCTTTTTTACCGCGCCAATCAGTGTGTCAAGTCCGGCTCCGCTGACTGCCGAGATCGGATAGACCTTCTGCTCCCCGGTCTCAAATTCAGCGCGCAGCGCGTGGATCACCTCATTTTCTCCTTCCGGAATGGCGTCGATCTTGTTTGCAGCAATCACCTGTGGCTTTTCTAAAAGCTTCGGGTCAAAAGCCATCAGTTCCTGATTGATTGCGTGAATATCCGCGATCGGGTCACGTCCCTCTACGGAAGCCGCATCCACCATATGAATCATGACCTTACAGCGCTGTACATGCTTTAAAAATTCATGTCCGAGTCCGATGCCGGTGGACGCGCCCTCAATCAGCCCCGGAATGTCCGCAATCACAAAGCCGTCGCCCCAGCCCATATCCACTACGCCCAGATTCGGGTTTAACGTCGTGAAATGATAATTTGCAATTTTGGGCTGCGCGTTCGTCACCCGGGATAAAAGCGTGGATTTTCCCACGTTCGGAAAGCCGACCAGTCCCACGTCCGCGATGACCTTAAGCTCCAGCCGAACCTCAAGCTCAACCGCATCTCCGCCGGGCTGGGCATACTTTGGTGCCTGCATGGTGGAGGTCGCGAAGTGCTGATTGCCAAGTCCCCCTCTGCCTCCCTTTAAAATTATCTGACGGCGGTTTTCACCGGACATATCGGCGATCACAAGATCGCTGTCCGCATCCCGTATGATCGTTCCTGCCGGGACTTTTAAGATCAGATCCTGTCCCTTTTTGCCATGACAGTTTTTCTTTCCGCCCTCCTCGCCCGCCTGGGCCGCAAACTTTCGCCTATGGCGGTAATCGTTTAAGGTGTTCAGGCTCTCGTCTACCTCGAAAATGATATCGCCGCCTTTTCCGCCGTCACCGCCGTCCGGCCCGCCGTCCGGCACATACTTTTCACGGCGAAAGCTCACGTGGCCGTCGCCGCCTTTTCCTGATTTTATGATAATTTTTGCCGTATCAGCAAACATTCGTTTCTCCTTGATAAAGCAGTTCAGACACACCTGAATGTCCCGCTTTTTTATATGAAAACGGGCTGTCACAAAACTGCAACAGCCCACCTACGTCTTACTCGTTTTCAGCTACCGGATAAACACAAGCCTGCTTCTTGTCTCTACCCTTTCTCTCAAATCTCAACACGCCGCTTTTCAGAGCAAACAATGTATCATCACCGCCGATTCCAACGTTCACACCGGGATGAATCTTGGTTCCGCGCTGCCTGTAAATAATATTACCAGCCTTCACGAACTGTCCGTCTGCTCTCTTTGCACCTAATCTCTTTGACTCGGAATCACGACCATTCTTTGTGGAGCCGACTCCCTTTTTATGTGCAAAAAACTGAAGGTTCAATTCAAACATCGGTTACACCTCCTTAAACTCGAATGACAGGAATTTCTTCCCGTAGTTTTTTTGTATTCCCTGTAAGCCTAAAATCATCGCATCTACCAAAAGCTTTGCCTGCGGGCCGCAGCCGGAAGAAAAATATACGGATATCCGTCCCTTTTGCTCATCGGCTTCGCCATCGACAGCTGTCTGTGTCAGCGCTTCGATGGCGTTTGCAGTGTTGATCACAAGTATGGAAATACCTGCGCACACAACATCCGCGCCTGACGCGGCATATCCGGAATGTCCCTCACAGCAAAAACCGGTAAATGTCCCCTCACGGTCTCTGTAAATCGTTACCTTTGTCATAGCCTATAACCATTTACGAAACTGATCAGCCATTAATTTTTTCAATCTTTACCTGCGTAAACGGCTGTCTGTGACCATTTTTCTTATGATAACCGGTTTTTCTCTTATACTTGTAAACGATAACCTTTTTGCCGCGTCCCTCTTTGACAACGCTTGCAGTTACAGTCGCGTTCTTTGCGTCGTCTGCAACCTTAAGGGTTCCGTCGTTTAAAGCAATCACCTGATCAAAAGTAACAGTCTCTCCAACCGCTGCATCAAGCTTTTCAATGGTAATGATATCGCCCTCGGATACTTTGTACTGCTTACCACCTGTTGCTA